>JAAYEB010000197.1 GCA_012728995.1 Fibrobacter sp.
CAGACAAAAATGAGAAAAAAAAGATTGAAAAGTATTTTTTTATCGAATATTGTGTACATTTTATTGTTTTCCTGAAGTGATAAATGTTAGTTTACAACAATACTTGTAAAAAAGGTTGTTCCGGACTTATTGTACTCCGGAGATAATCTACCCAAGAAAGATACAATATGGTGCATTGTTGTGCATTGTTAGGAAAAAAACCGAATTTGATAGCCAGTATTATTTGTTTGCTTAAAAAAATACTTGCGTTTGTTTTGTGTATAAACTTTTTTAGAAGAGATCCTGAGATGTACCTTTCAGTGCAGACCAGGGGGGGGAGAGTTTGACAATGAAAAATAGTTGTATGTTTAGAATCATTCCCTCTGGAATTTGCGATGGGGGTTATTCTCTATCTGCTTATTCATTTTTAATTTAAGCCCTTAATAAAAAAACCCGGTTATGAACACACGGAAAAATATTTTTACAATTCGTGTCACGTGTATCCTGATTATCATTGCCTGCAGTGTATATGCAGGCAGGAAGATAATTGTGCCTCATGATTTTCCTACAATCTATGCTGCATTGGGAGAGGCAGATGAAGGAGATACCGTGTATGTCAGCAAAGGCGTCTACTATGAAAATATCGCTTTGGTAGATGGTGTTGTCCTTCAAGGCCAGGATATGGTTAATACCATTATTGATGGAAGGAGAAACGCTCCATGTGTAATTGGTGCTGATGGTGCTGTAATTACTAATTTCACAGTTCGCAATGGAACAACCGGCATACTATGTAAGAATACCAGGCCCGTGATAGAGCGTAACCTTATTGTTGATAATAAAGGTGCTGGTATTCATGCACTGATTTCTTTGCCTGATATCAATAATAATGTGATTTACCGTAATGAATGGACCGGAATCTTTCTCGAGTCTACAAGAGGAACAAGAACTAGTATTGCACATAATGTTATTTTAGAAAATGGATATTGTGGAATTTTCTGTGCGAGCAGGAGTGAAATACTTGTGAGAAACAATGTTCTTATGGGCAATAAACAGTATGGAATTTTTGTATCTCCGGGTTCGCGAAAAACCAGAATTATAAATAATAATATCTTTAAAAACAGACTTCCTTTTAATGGAGGTGCTGTGGTTCATCAAAGTAATATTTCTAAAGAACCAATCTTTATTTCACCTGCTCACCCGGAGTATAATTACTTTGTCAAAGCAGTTTCTCCCTGTAAGGGTGCTGGAGAAAATGGAACTGATATTGGTTTGATTACTAAGCAAATGGTAAAAGTATTTGATACAGATAAAGATGGTGATGGAATACCGGACGATGTAGATCAATGTCCCAATGATCCTGAGGATAAAGATGGCTTTGAAGACATAGACGGTTGTCCTGATTATGATAATGACCAGGATGGTATTTATGATTCTCAGGACCAATGTCCCGATGATCCTGAAGATCGGGATGGTTTCCAGGATTCTGATGGATGTCCTGATCTGGATAATGATAAAGATGGCATTCCTGATGTCGCTGATGCATGTCCTAATAATCCGGAAACTGTTAACGGATACAAGGATGATGATGGTTGTCCTGATGAAAAACCTCAGGAAATTAAACAGACGTTGGTTTTACGCGGAGTTAATTTTAAAACTGCCAGTGCAGAATTACTCGAAGAATCATATTATGTCTTGGAACAGGTCTATAACAGTCTTGAAGCTTATCCGAATCTGAAAATTGAAATTGGAGGACATACTGATGATCAGGGTTCAGATGATTATAATTTAGCATTATCTTATGATAGAGCAAAAGCTGTCAGAAGTTATCTTGTTTTGAGGGGTATTTCTGAAGACAGAGTTGTTGCAAGAGGTTATGGTGAACAACGTCCTGTAGCTCCCAATACAACAGCAGAAGGACGGGCAAAAAACAGGCGGGTTGAAGTTGTACCGCTCAATTAAAAAACTTAAAGAAGGTTGGTATCGCGTGAGGTATCATTCTGTTTCCAGATCAATTAAAGTCGGTTTATGTTATGTAATGTTACTGATGGCTGGAGCCGGATTTAATGTATTTGGCAGTAATGGGGGAGGATATGATGCACCTTATTTCCAGTCTGATTTTTCGCAGGATTTGACAGACTGGTCTTCAGCGCTGGTTAATCCGGCTTTACTATATAGGGTTAATCAATTACATGTTGATCTTTTGGGTTTGTATCGCTGGGGTATAGGAAACAAATCTCTTGGATATCAACACATTGGTGCCCTGCTTCCTGTTCGGCGTAACCATACTCTCGGACTCACACTGTTATTTTCGAGAGGGTCAGTACAAAAAACAAAATTTGGTGATTATTCAAATGTC
>JAAYEB010000198.1 GCA_012728995.1 Fibrobacter sp.
GAAGAGTTAAAGGATGGAAAAGAAGATTCTCTTGTTGTCGAGGCGGATGAATTAACCGATTCCGGAGGGTATACTGTTGAAGTGTACAATGAAGGCGGCACGGAAATAAGTGACAAAATCCATCTGAGGGTTATTTATCCAGTGAATATCGCTGCTGGTTATGAACACAGTCTGATACTGAAAAACGATGGTGCCTTGTGGGCATGTGGACGGAATTCTTACGGACAGCTCGGAAATGGAACTAATGATAACGAAAACGTTCCTGTTAAAATAACGAATAATGTAGCAAATATCGCTGCTGGTGATGACCACAGCCTGATACTGAAAAACGATGGCTCCTTGTGGGCATGTGGACGGAATTCATCCGGACAGCTCGGGAATGGAACTAACGATAACGTAAATACTCCTGATTCAATTATGAATAATGTAGCGAATATCGCTGCGGGATATTACCACAGCCTTATTTTGAAAAACGATGGCTCCTTGTGGGCATGTGGGGAAAACTATAACGGACAGCTCGGGAATGGAACTAACGATAACGTAAATACTCCTGATTCAATTATGAATAATGTAGCGAATATCGCTGCGGGAAATTCCCACAGCCTTATTTTGAAAAACAATGGCTCCTTGTGGGCATGTGGATATAATTCATCCGGACAGCTCGGGAATGGAACTAACGATAACGTAAATACTCCTGATTCAATTATGAATAATGTAGCGAATATCGCTGCGGGATATTCCCACAGCCTTATTTTGAAAAACAATGGTTCCTTGTGGGCATGTGGATATAATTCATCCGGACAGCTCGGAAATGGAACTAATGATAGCAAAAACTCGCCTGAAAACATAATGAATAATGTAGCGAATATCGCTGCGGGATATTACCACAGCCTTATTTTGAAAAACGATGGTTCCTTGTGGGCATGCGGGGATAATTATTACGGACAGCTCGGGAATGGAAATACTAATGACAAAAACGTTCCTGATTTTATTATGAATGGTGTAGCGAGCATCGCTGGTAGTCATCACAGCCTTATACTGAAAAACGATGGCTCTTTATGGGCATGTGGAAATAACTATTATGGACAACTTGGTGATGGAACAACAGAAAACAACAAAAATACACCGGTCCGCATTATCCCAAAGTCGACCGATCCGTAAAAGGGATCGGCCTGGAATTTCAAAATCAACCTAAGTCTGTGAACACGACTACCAACACAACCATCATATCACGCTCTTTCAGGGTATTAGAACCGTATTTGAATTCACTTTTAACCCAGGCTTTCAGCCTGGGCTTTTATATTCCGCCCCTTAGGGGCTAATATACCGTTTGGTTCTTATGTGACCCGAACCCGACAAAAAACTGCTATCATACAATTAGAAAAATGTCTGAACCGCTGATTGTACCTGATAAAGATGATTAAAACCATGATTGATGGAAAATGCAAAAACTATGATTAAGGTAATCCTGGCCGCAAACAGATCTATTCCTATTTTTCTGCAAACGGAATTATTCACAGGTTTCCACACGCCCCCAAACTGGAGTATCAGAGCTGCAATAAACTGCCGCGGGGGTCGTGTGCGCCCGGCGAACATGAAACTTATCATATTAAAGATATCATTGTTGTTAAAGCAGGTCATGTGTGACTCGGTAACCCGGATGCCCTGATCTTAATTACAATTCCAAATTTAATTAAAAGGTGCTTGGGGATCCCGTTTGCGGGAAAAAATACGACCTTTAGACCCCCTTGTAATCCTGTAAATAACAATGCACTATTTTCATGGTGTTCCAATTTTTGGAACACTTTTTTATTACTGTAATGCAAATCAGCGCAATTCATTTAAAGTAACATTATATTATGGATTTATATACCCTGTCTAAATGGTTAACAGGTTTCAAAAGAAACACTACAGATCCTGTATATCGACCTGTAAGTAGAGAGTACAATGGAATTATTCGGTTTTTTATTATATTCTTAAACCGGATGAATGAAAAAATGACTCGCTCCAAACTTCCAACACATCATTATACCGATTACCGAAAATATCCTGATAATTATTATCAGGAGTTAGCAGTAATTCCGTCAGATTAATGATCAGGATTTGCAAAAACATTAAACAATAGATTTCAAAAAAAGGTCGCTTTTATGCATAAAACGCTTACCAAAGTTTCCATTCCGGCTATCGCTCTGGCTAACCTGCTCCTGTTTACTACATATTCCGGGGCTCAAATTGCCAAAGGAGCCAACAAATTTCTTGGTAATATCACCACCAGTTTTGAGATACGCCCTGATTTTATCACATACTGGAACCAGATCACTGGCGAGAATGAACATAAATGGGAATTCGTAGAAGAAACCCGGGATATAATGGACTGGAGCAAAGCAGACTCAATCGCCAGTTATGCAAAGGAGCATAATATTCCCTGGAAATTTCATGCCCTTGTCTGGGGAAACCAGTATCCCAAATGGATGAACGAACTTTCAACCAACGAGCAGAGGGAAGAAATTATCGAATGGCTTGATTCTGCAGCCCAAAGATACCCTGATGTACCGATGATAGATGTGGTGAATGAAGCGTACATGTCCGATCCAAATAACTGGGACGCAAAAAAACACTACCCGATTCCTTTTCGGGAAGCTCTCGGTGGTACAGGTTCCACAGGGTACGATTGGGTAGTTAACTCCTTTAAAATGGCACGGGAACGCTGGCCAAATGCGATTCTGATCCTTAACGAATATAATACTCTTGAGTGGCCTGATGAAATAAACTGGATAAAGGAAATCGTCCCAAAACTTTTGGAAGCCGGTGCACCTATTGATGCAGTCGGGTTTCAGGCACATGCCCTGATCGGGACCTCTGCAGCTACTCTCAAGTCACGTCTTGATGACGCTTATAATGCAATCAAACTTCCTATGTTTATCAGTGAATATGACATAAGAGATGAAAGTGATCAGGTACAACTGGACAATTTCAAGGCTCATATTACAACCATGTGGAATCATCCCGGCATCGTGGGTATTACTATCTGGGGTTACATCTACGGATCAACCTGGTATGATGGTAAAGGGGGTCTGATAAAAGACGGCCAGGAACGCCCAGCCATGGTCTGGCTCAGGGAGTTTATCAGCCAAAACCCTGATCCACCAAATGATTATCCTGATCTGCTGGACAAAGCGGGTTCTTCTGTTACTGTATCTGGCCAAAAAAAAACAGCAAAACAGATGAATATTCATCAGAGCGGATCACAGATAATTATCAGTCTGAATACTGAAAATGTAAGAAATACTGCATTTATTAATATTTTTGACCTGAAAGGTAATGTTGTCCGCTCATCAAAAATCAAAAAACATTCTGGGCCTGTCACGAACTGCATTTTAAATACAGCCGGCATACCCAATGGCTATTACATTGTCAAGGTAAATAACGGAAACTCAACACATAAAACAGGACTTGCAGTTTCTAACAGATGACATGAACATATTATTTATCTGGCGTTTTCTTTTGAAAGCAGAATGTTCAGAATATCAAACCTGATCATTCTTTTTTGATTATATTACTACCTGGTGTGATTTAAAAAAGGAACTGATTATGACGGATATCATTCGGAAATTTAAAATATTGTAAACCTTTTCAAGGTAAAATTCAACATATTAAATATAGTGTAGAAAGTTTTAACAAATTACAGGAGTTGGTTTATGCGATTAAGTTATTACATTGCAGCCTGTTTGCCGCTCTTGCTGTCATTGCCGGTTTTTTCTCAGTGGGGAGGATGGGGATCCAGTTATAATACCGGTAGTGTGATCAGCTCGAATGGATCGGGAACTCAGGGTGACTACCATGTGGAGTTCTGGCAGCAAAGCAGTGGTGATATCGGAAGCATGACCTTGGGTGAAGGTGGTGATTTCAATTGCCAGTGGGAGTATAACGACAACATTTTATTCCGCAAAGGAGTACGTCCCGGATCAAGCGACCTTGTTGTAGTCTATGATGCGGACTACAATCCGCAGGGCAATTCTTATCTGTGTGTATACGGATGGTTCAAAAATCCGCTTGTTGAATACTACATTATTGAGAGCTGGGGAACATGGAAACCGCCAGGGCAGCCAAAGAAAAGCAGTTTTGAAACGGAAGAAGGAAAGTATGATATTTTCGAGAATACGAGAAATGGCGCATCAATAGAGGGAGACAATGTTACATTTCAGCAATACTGGAGTGTACGGACCGAAAGAAGAACAGAAGGTGCTATTACTGTTGGCGACCATTTTCAGGCGTGGAAAAGTGCAGGGATGAATATCGGGAGTTTTTATGAAGTAGCTTTCAATGTGGAGGCATATCGAAGCGGCGGTGGGAGTGCCGATGTCAAAATGCAGATAATGACAAAGAATGAATATGAGGAATACATTGGAACGGGTATAGGTAGAGGCTTCGGTTCCAACAAAACCGCAATAATTCCGTTGCAAAACAACTATAAATCTTCCATGCTTTACAATGCTCTTGGACAGAAAATTGCCGGAATCTCAGAAAGAGAGCCTGTTCGTGGACTGAATTCAGTCTTACTTAATAATGCAAACAAAGCCAGTAATGTTTATTTTATAATTCCCGAAAAGAGATAATTACCACTTATTAAAATTAATTTTTTAAAATCTGATTAAAGAGCCCCGCAGTACATAACGGGGCTTTTTTTTGTGTGTTTGAGATGCCTCGATTTACCCCACAAATATTCAGTTGAAAACATTTTTATCCGTGGATTTAAGAAAAGTGAAGAAAAGCTTTAAGTTTTCCGATTAATAATTACAGGAGCGGTTACCAGAAATTTCGGTAATCGAATGTTCCCTTGGAAGGATTTTTTTTTGCTGCTTTTTCCAATTAAGCAGAAAGGTGTTTATATGAACGTGTCTGGAACAACCAGCTTTTTCCTGCTGATAAAAGGCATTTGGAATAGTGTTTTGTATTGACATGTCCCTGTACAATGGGCATTTTTTCTTCATTATCGTTATCAAAATATTCACTGAGGATAACACCTTGGCCAGGCTCATACTCAATTCAGATATGGTTTGAGAGTTAATGTAACAGCTCCACCACTTAGACATTGATCCCATTTTCATTCCCACACCACCTGATTTTAATCATTAAAATTACTGTGCTGGAAATAACAGAAGTCTTGCTTGTTTCCCAGAAGTTTGAGGCCCAGCTATATAAATTCCGGCTGTAATTTTCGCAGCTTGCAAATTAGCTGATTTTTTATTATTAATCATTCTACCATCAAGAGAATATATTTTTATATCATTATCGAGTTGACTATGCTTAGATACAATTTGGCTGACCATTTTTTCAGCAATCATTGTCTCAATTTGGCGCAATCCTTTAAGCATCTCAATGGCAAATCTTTTTCCTATTTCACGATACCCAGCCTGGTTAAAATGATATTGGGGAAGAGTACCACCTCCGGACAATCCCTGAGCTGATGCAACATAACCTAATGGAAGTTTTTCTGGGATTTTTGCAACTACCGTATTATGCCCACCACAACAACCGGAGTATAAAAGCTCTCCTGCTACAAGCGGGATATCATATTCAAGGTCAAGGTCGGCTTTTAAATTTTCGTAAAGGCTTTCAATTTTTTCAGGCCAGTTTTGATCGCCACTATTAGCTTCACCCTGATGAAGTATTATACCAGAAATAACACCACGTTGCTGAGCAATTCTACACCTGTTTACCATCCAGTCATAAACGTTGTTTCCACCCGGATAACCTGGTTTATTCGCGCCACTATAATAGCCTCCTTTTTCGAACATAGAGATTGCAACCCCCCATTGTCCACACGGAATCAGTCCAATTGTATCATCTGGAAGAGAGTCTGCCAGAACTTTTCCAAAAGCATATGCCGGGCCCATTGCATTCACTCCGTCACCACAATGAAGCGGCTCTTTAGCATCATACCATTTATCTTTTTGCCATTGATTCTGGGCGCAGTCATTAAATGCAAGTGTCATTACACGATCGTGTATCTGTATATCCTGCTGTTCAGGATTAACTCCCGCTCCCCCACTCATGTTAGACTGCCCAAAACACAAAAACACTTTAAATTTTTCATTAGGTTCTGCAAGAACCATGGCAAAAGATAACCCAATTGCTATTGTTATGCTAATAATATTTATTTTGGTCATACAAATACCCTTCTTAGTGAAGAAATTATTTTGGTTAATTATTAAAGTAATGTTTTTAGTATGATTTTATTTTTTAAACAACTTTAATTCAGGAAGTTGTAGATTTTTATTGCCAAAGAAACTATAAAGTATAACTAAAATAACAAAACAAGGGGTTTTATGAGCGTTTTTTTGAAGTTATTTGGATAATATCGTACACAAGATGTGTATGTTGCGGTTTTGAGTTCTGGGGACGTGAGTTCTGGGGACGTGAGTTCTGGGGACGGAGTTCTGGGGACGGAGTTCTGGGGACGGAGTTCTGGGGACGGAGTTCTGGGGACGGAGTTCTGGGGACGGACTATTTTTTAACTCTTTAAATAAAGGTAAAAAAATAGTCCGTCCCATTTTCCCATTCTTGGTATAAATTTTGCAGTTTCTTTTTCTTCTGCTTTCATTACTGTTTTAATAATTTTTTAA
>JAAYEB010000199.1 GCA_012728995.1 Fibrobacter sp.
AAGGTTTTTTACGCTGGTGGTAAAAAGAAGGTAAAATTTACAGGATCGGGCATATTCAAGAAGCTCTCCGATATCGTTTCTCAAAAGAGGTTCGCCACCTTCAAAACTGGTCATAAGCACCGATGATCTTGAAAGGTTGTCGAGAATGACTTTTATATCATTTGTCGAAAGATCCTTTACCGGATTTTTTTTTACATTGCAGAACGGACATCCAAAATGGCACTTTGATGTAAGTTTGAATGAAGCATAAAACGGGTAAACCGGTTCTCTCCTGATAAAATTGGTGGCAAGTCCTTTTACTGTCGGAATGTAACTTGACATTGGCATTATTCTCATCTTTTACCAAAAACCTTTCCTGAACTTTCAATAATCATTTAAAATATCAATACTTACTTTAGCAACACCTTTGTGAATCATATCGATTTTCTTTGCAGCAGCTTCTGAAAGGTCAATAATTCTTTTTTTAACAAAAGGACCACGATCATTAATCCTTACAATAACTGAAAGGTTATTCTCGAGATTTGTAACCTTGATCCGGGTGTTGAAAGGAAGTTTGCGGTGAGCTGCAGTAAACTTATGTCTATAATAAATTTCACCACTGGCAGTCTTTTTCCCATGAAATTTTTTCCCATAAAAGGAAGCCATTCCGGTTTGTGTATGGATTGAAGGTTTGCTTCTATGACTGGTTGTTCCGAAATGTTTCTGTTGAATTCCAATGTGAGAACGTTTGTAGCGTGGGTTTGTTGAACATCCTGAAATAATGAAAAATAATGAAACCAGTATAAACAAAAAACGTAATAGAACATTGCTAAAGCAGTTAAAGAACCTGCTTTTTAAGGAATATTTATAACAGTTTTCATCAAAAGCTGAAAAGTAAACAGGTAATAAAATCATTTCCATTCCATGATATAATATGTAACCTTTGCTGGGCTGAATAGAGACGACAAGTTGATGATGATTTGCAGTTATGAAATTGAACAGATCGCCTAAGTAAATAATACTGTTCAGGTTTAAATATGCAGCTCCTGGAATTTTTTTGTAAGCTGTCCTATATGATTAATCTCTTCAGTTATAAGTTTGTCAATATGTCTTTTGCCGAAATCATCACCAACCAGACCTTTCATTGATGTATACAATACAACGGAATCTTTCTCAAATTCAATAGCCTGTTTAAGGATTTCCTTAACGGAGATAGAGTCATCAAGCGACAGTTCTTTTCCTTTGACAAAAACCTCGTTGTCTGCAACTGCTTTCAGATATAAATGGGTAAGATTTTCGGGGTCATGGATATCCTTTTCCTTGTCTTTATCGGGAAATGAGGCTTTGAGTTTTTCAAAAATTTCAATGTGCTGTTTTTCCCAGCCAGCCAGTTCTTTAAACAGGTTTTTGATATCTATGTCATCTGTTTTTTGAGCAGCAGAATGGTAAAAATATTCACCATTTTTCTCAATTTGAATTCCAATATTAAAAATTTCGTTTGCATTAAACATATAGAAACTCCCTTTCTGATAAATCAGATTGTAGTAAAATAACTTAAAACCTGGTAAACCATTTGTAATTTAACTATTAAAAACAAAGAAAGAAATAATCTGATATCAAAATACAATTGTGCAGAATAAGATGGCTTGGGTTTAGTTCTGGAAAAATTAATTTTAATAGCAGGGAATTATGTTTGAAGGATATCATTTTTCAGGATTTAGTCCTGGATTTTGCAATTTCGACAAAATACATTCGTTTAAATCACTAAAATAGTTTAATCACAAGAAGGATTAATCCAAGCTTAGATAATTAAATTCAGTATACTTCCCAAAACTGCAAAATCCCGATTTAAATCAGCTAATGACTGGCTGGACGCTGTATTGTTTAATAAATTCTTCTACACCACGATAAGCCTCATCATCAGTGAGTTGTCTTGGTGGATGTTTACAGAAATAAGCGGCAGGTGAAAACAGAGCTCCACCAAGTCCTGCATTGATAGCAAGTTTGCAACACCTGATAGCATCAATAGCGACGCCTGCACTATTTGGTGAATCTTCAACTGAAAGTCTCAATTCAAGATTCATCGGAATATCCCCGAAAAGTTTTCCTTCCATACGTATAAAACAGATTTTTTGATCATTTTGCCATGGAACATAGTCAGAGGGGCCCACATGAATATTTCTATTATCCAGTCTTGTAGCTGTAACAGACTGGACTGCTTCAGTTTTAGATTCTTTTTTGGAGCTTAACCGTTTTCTGTTAAGCATATTAAGAAAGTCTGTGTTGCCCCCGGTATTCAACTGGTAAGTACGTTCCAGTTCGACGCCTCTTTTTTTGAAAAGGTCAGTAAGTGTTCGATGAGTTATAGTTGCACCCAACTGAGCTTTGATATCGTCTCCTATTACAGGAATATTTTTTTCTTCAAATTTTTGTGTCCATTCCGGATTACTGGCAATGAAAACCGGAATATTATTAATAAAGGCGATACCGGTATCAAGAGCGCATTGTGCATAAAACTTTGTAGCTTCTTCAGAACCTACAGGCAGATAATTCAGAAGGATTTCTGCACCGGAATTTTTAAGTATAGATACCACTTCCTGCTTGTCGGGTTGATTTTCTGAACTTAATAAAAATCTGACGTTTTCATCATATTCGTTCATATGTTCAGAAAATCCATCCAGAATTTTTCCCATGGAGACCGTTACTCCTGTTTCAGGAACAGAAGGGCAGAAAATCTTTGTACAATTCGGCGGAGCGAAGATCGCTTCGTTTACATCACGGCCAACTTTTCTGGAATCAATATCAAATGCGGCAACTATTTCAATATCTGAAGGAGAAAATCCTCCAATATCCCAATGCATAAGGCCTATTGCCTGACCTGGGGTTTTGTCTTTGTAGTATTCAATTCCTTGTATTAGAGAACTTGCACAATTGCCGATGCCCACGATTGCGATCTTTATTTTGTCCATATCACAGCAACCTCCCTGGTGTGTTAATACGATTAATTATGGCTACTGAAACGATTCCTGAATAAATCCGATTTAATTTTTGGAATAGTTTTAAGTTCACCAGTAAAAACATTCCACTTAATTACTCAAATTTGAGAGTAAAATGCAGTTAAAAAAATCAGCAATGATTATGCCAATTGAAACTAAATTAGAACGGATAGGGATTAGATAGACGTAAAACACCAGTTTCAATTGCAAACCAGAGATTGCCATTTTTATCGCGGTTCATTTTTCGTACTTGTGCTGCCGGCACACCGTTTTTCTTTGGATCTGAAACCCATTCATCACCATTGAATTTTATATAACCGGTAGTAGAACCGAACCAGATTCTGCTTTGGGTATCAACCATAATATCCCGAATGTCAGGCATGATATCCATGTAGGTGTTCCATTTGCCATTAGTATAACAGTTTACGTCTTTTTCACCAACTGCAGCCCAGATTGTTCCCTTTCGTGGATCTTTTGCAAGGGCTTTGACACTATTCCAGCTGAGCCCACTTTTCATGTCATGAACTTTCCACGAGGCTCCATCAAAAACACTTATTCCTTTTTCGGTTCCAAACCATATAACACCGTCTTTATCGGCTAAAAGTGAATTAACTTTGTTATGTGCCAGACCTTCCTTTGTGGTGTAGGTTTTCCACTCGCCATTCTGGAAAACGGCTGCTCCATTGTTTGTGCCAATCCATATTTTACCATCAGTCGTAGCCAGTAATGCATTAACTGAATTATCCGGAATTCCATTTTCTGTTGTATAACAGGTAAAGCTGTTCCCTGTTCTGACAGCTACACCGTTTTGGCTTCCAAACCAGACACTCCCTTTATTGTCAGTGGTCATACTGGTAACATTACTGCCAGGGATTTTTCCCAGTGTTGAATAATTTCTGATATCTTTGGATGTTAAACTCGAGGAAAAAACAGACTGTTCTGTCGCATACCACAGAAGATTCCCCTGAACAGTGAATGCTGTTACCGGAGCATCAGCAGAAAAAATCTGCCATTCAGTAGGTTTTTCGTAAACGACTGAATCTGCTTTGACATCTTCTTCGTCCTGAGCCATTATAGAGGCGACCAGACAAGCACTTACCAAAAAGATTCGTTTAAGCATATAAACTCCTTTTATGCAGATTTTAAATGATCAGTGAATATGGTTAACATAACTTTATGTATAAAATACGAGGGGTACAGAGAGTTTTTCAATAGAAATGGTAGTTTCATAAATATAATAAAATTATAAACTGGTTTCTTTCAGTTCAATTCTGTTTTTCAGAGATATTGTTTTGTATTAATGAATTTAAGATAAAATGATTTTTTCCAGATTGTTCATACGAAAAAAACGAGTTTTTTATGAGCTGCTGATAGGTCCAATAATTACCTAGTACCTTTTTCACATAATTACGGGTTTCTGTGAATCCGATATCTTCAACAAAGAGATCAAATTCCCGATCTTTGTTTCTTTTATACCATTTTTCTGCATTATGGGGTCCGGCATTATAGCTGGCCAAAGTCATAACTTTATCATTTCCAAAACGATCAAGCAGCTCCTTTAAGTAATAGATTCCAAAACGAATATTTGAACCCGGGCATGATAATGAATCTTTTACATACTTTTCGCCAAGTTTCTTTGCTATGTATTCACCAGTGTAGGGCATGATCTGCATTAAACCTATAGCTCCCGCTGGTGATACTATTGTTGAATTAAAGATTGATTCTTGTCTGATAACGGCACTGACCAGCAAAGGATCAACATTGCGGGACCTGGCCTCTTTAAGAATATCAACGGAATAAAAAGAAGGATATAGCAATGAATAAACAGTGCCAGGTAAATTGCTTCGTTTGTCTTGTGGTATTCTCCATGCCAATCGTCTTGCGATTCTGTAGGCCTGGGCTGGAGCATCAGAAACTGTAAATGCCAAAGCAAGCTTAAACTGTAACACTAAATTGCCTGGATATGATAATTCAAGCGGTTCCAGAAAGAAATCTGCACTTTCTACAGCCCCGATTGAAGTAAAATGAAGGCCTCTTAAATAATTAATCGAATCTATATGTGTCAGTGTTTTTTTTAAATTTGAAGGTGAAATTGAATCGAGCCATAAGAGGGTGTTGTTTAGATCAAATGCAGTATCGGAAATGACCCCAACTACAGTATCTCCAGGAATAGCGAGTTGTTGTGATGAACGATGGGCATAATAATCATGAGGTTCGGTCAAAATAATATTTCTAAACGTCTGCCTGGCATCATCCTGTTTCTTCAGTGCAAGAAGGCATTTGGCTTTCCAATAACACCCTGCAAGGAAAAATGAAGAGTTGGGATTGTATTTAGTAAAACGTTCCAGAAAGGTAAATGCCGAGTCAAACTGACCAATGCGATAATAACAAAGGGCATGTCTGAGATGCGATTCGTCTACTCGTTTGCCTTTGGGATATTTGGTTATAATTTCGCGATAGTGAGTCGCAGCTTGAGTCCAAAGATTTCTGTCTTCCATCTGCCAGGCTTTTAGCCAGACTATCTCCTGTGATCGTGAATGGCTGGGAAACAGCTTAGTATAAAGGTCATACCAGTAATTTGATTCCTTAGGTTTTCCGATATTACGATAAGAACGGGCTATTGACATGATTAAATCGGGATCATTCCCATGTTTTTTGATGTAATCTTTACCAAGAGAAACAACTTTCTGATATTTTTTTTCCTGATAACTGAGCTGTGTTTCAAGGTAATGAAAACTGCGCTGCGATACTGTATTTATAAAATCCTTACTGTTTTTCGAAAGAGTCAGAAATTGGCTGGTTGATTTCCATTGTTTACATGAAAACGATGCCAATGCAAGCGAGAAGAAGCTGGAGCCTTTCAAATCAGATATTTGAGGATTTGCATTGTAAATAATCGCCGCAATTCTACACCCTTCATCACCTTTAAGTTTGGTTATATTCAGTAATGAATCAATTGCACTCCATTTTTTTTGAGAAGCAAGAGTATCAATATGGTCTGCTATTGAAAAACTGATTTTTTCTTGCGAAACAGCCCATTTTCTGTATTCTTCAAGCCATGGTGAATTAATAATATTTGTTGTATCAGTTTCGAGAACTGAACGTATTTTTTCAAAAATAAAGTATTTATATCTATTGGGGAGCTGATATTGAAGTACAGCGCGATAAGCAGACAGGCTGTTTTCTGTACGTCCAAGTTCCTGTTCGATTTCACCTATGTATTTGTATGCAAGGGGAGCTATGATTTCACTTTTCCCGGCTGTAAGTCTGTAAAGAAACAGTGCTTTACTGTGGTTTTTAAGATTTTTATGAATATAAGCAAGTTTAAAGAATTTTGCCAACGAATCTTCACAGGATGTGTCTTTTAAAACGTGCTGTAAAGCGGTATTGTATTCACCTTTTATTATGTGGTCTGTGCCGGTCCAGTTAACCGGAAAATGGTTTGATGTATTGCCCGCAAATGTAATATTCGCAAAAAAAATAAAAGGTAAACAGAATTCCGAAAAGGTTCTTTTCATCAGATATCCTTAAAAAATCAGATTCCAGTGGCATGAAAGAGTCTGTGTTAAATAAAATTGGTTATTGCAGGCTTAATATGCAAGTAAGCTTACCTTTGAAAGACATCCCCCAGATCTGCTTCCTGACGTAGAAGTTCATTTTGAACCAGAAGTGGTCTTATGGAGTGAATATCAGAGAACTCACGGGCAGCGATTGCAGCACAAACACCTGCAGCCTGTCCAGTTGCCATGGCTGCAGGCATAATGCGATAAGAGGAGTGTGCTTCATGTGTTCCGGAGATGCATCGTCCGGCAATCAGGATTCTTTTAAGATTTAAAGGTAACAGACATCGTAAAGGAATATCATAAGATTCACCAGGAGGAAGTCTTTCAATTCGGGTACCTTTCCCTTTTGGATTATGAATATCCAGTGAATATGCACATCTGGCAATTACATCAGAAAACTTTCTGGCTTCAATTATATCCTGACCTGTCAACACATAATCACCTGTTATTCTTCTGGCTTCCCGTATTCCTATTTGGGTGCCACTTTGAATCATATATGAATCTTCGAAACCAGGTACATAGAGTTTGAGAAACTCCGAAACTTCATGAACCTGGAATCTGCTTTCGTATTCTGCACGTGTAAGGTCAAATGCATTTGTACTCAAAGCATTTGAAACCCGTGTACTATTTACACTTACTTCATGCTCATGAGGAGTAGAAAACATCAGTATATCTTCTCTTGGAAGCTTTAGTTTTCCATCATTCGTAGCTTTTTCGACCAGATCCCATAAACCAAAAACTCCATACCATTGTTCAGGATGCTTTTTTATATACTCCAAAAAAGCGGGTCGGTTAAATCCAACCATTCGGAAGTACTTTGTCATTGGTTGTGTTAATCCGTCCGAATCTCTGCCAATTTCATATTTTGCTCCAGCATAAGCTGCAATATCACCATCACCAGTACAGTCTACAACGAATTTTGCTTTAATTACAACCGGGCCGGATTTTGTATGAAAAAAGACTTCTGGTGAATCAGTATTTCTGTAATTAAATGCATATGCATGGAAAAGTATCTCCACACCTGCCTCATCAAGCATGCAAAGCGCGGTATATTTCAAAATTTCCGGATCAAATGGAACAACGTAGCCTGTGTCGATTGTTGGAGGAGTTGCTCCCCCATTTTCAATTAACCTGTTAACCAGTTCGAGCAGTACGCCGGCAATAACTCTTTTACCATCACCATGATCGGTTGGGAAAAGATATTCTTTCCCTGGTTTTCGCAATACAGGTTCCTGGGTATGAGCCGACATTAACGGCATTACCAGTGCAACGGTTGAAGCTCCTCCTACAAATCCATATCGTTCTGCCAGTATTACCCTGGCACCTGCCCGTGCAGCACCAAGTGATGCTCCTAATCCGGAAGGACCACCACCAACTACAAGTACATCCGTTTCTGCAGCAATCAGTGCTTTTGAAGGGGGGACTGTAACAGTATGATTTTTTTCAGGTTCTTTTAATGGTGGCATTTTGTAGTCCTAAGTTTTTTTTTCTTTTTCAAGCTGCTCCTTTTGAGAACTTTTTATTGCTTCTGATAATATCCATTAAAATTGAATTGTTTTGCATGGCACGTTTCCGGAGCTCTGGAAGAAGTCTTTTGATTTGAGTTTGAAGCACTTTTCTTTGATCCCAATATTTATCTATATATGCAATCAGCCGGCCCTCATTAACAGATGAAATAGGTGGCATCTCTATTTGCATATCGTCAAGAAACCCTGCAACCTTTGGCGAATAGGGAAGTGCTACAAATGGTACTCCTTGAATTGCTGCAAAAATTAAAAAATGAAGACGCATTCCTACTGCGAATTCAAGTTTCCCGATAATTGAAAGTACTTGTCCTGAGGTATATGTGCCTTGTAAAACTGTTGCCCTCTGGGGGTGCAGCATTCGTGAAATGACTGCATGGCAATGTTGCAGATCAAAAGTCCTGGGTTCCATGGGGATAAAAACTACATCTGCATTATACCTTTCAATCATGTAATCTGCAGCATTAGCTAAAAGACTGTGATAATGGGATTCTTTAATATCTGGTGCTGCAACTCCAGCTTCACGCACAGACATTCCTATAAGATTCCTTTTACCCAGTAGTCCTTCATTTTTAAGTATTTTATTATTAATTGGTTCAGATGAAAGTAATAAGGCAGGATCAGCTGTTACTGTAATATCACGATCTATACCGGCGTTTTCAAGAATCTGACGAGAACGGCGATCTCTGACGGTTATTGCATCAACCTGATTGAGAACATAGCTTACATATTCCTGTACAGGAGGTTCTTTTAATGGACCTGCACCAACAGAATAGATCATTACAGGAATCTGTTTCTCGATTGCCATAAGTGCTTCACGAAGATAAACTTTCGCATCAGCATCGTAAATTATTCCACCACCTCCTATAAGCAAAATGTCAAGTCGTTCAATTTCAGGTATTATTTCCGTTCTTGCCATTTGCCTGTTTGGTATAACCCTGTCTACTTTATGTCGAAAAAGAGTATCTCCACAAGATCGCGTAAAAACAGTAATTTCGCATGAAATAGTATTTCGTATTTGAAGTATTATACTTTGCAGTATTGCTTCATCACCGAGATTAAGTCCACCATATGAACCGTATATTCCGATTTTAATCGGGATGGTTCCATTCATGTCACTTCACTTTGTTGGTTGTAATTCCTAAGTCATGCTACATACCTTGTAATGGCAACGTTTGTGCCAACTGTCAGCAAGTTCCATTATTCGAATAGGTGGTTAATAAAAGACAGATTCTTTAGGTCTGTTTTATCAAAATTGCCTGTAGTGGTAAGAGTATAAGTAACCGGATTTAATTCTTTATACAGGTTTGTAAGTATGATACCTTTTTTTCACAAGCTTTCTGGTGACAATCTGATCTGTTTTGGCTTGGCGACAATGACTGTATCTTGTGGCAGAGCTTGATAACCAATCAAATTAATTTAATCTTTCCAGCCATAAAACCTGTTTGGTTCAATGCTGCTTTCCCGGTATATGCTTCTACTTGTGGCAGTGCAAAATGAGTACGGTTTTTACGTTAAATGATATGATTCATGTAATATAAATGTAATGTTAATATTGAATATGTAATTCCAGTGTGATACAATTGTTGTGGCAAAAACAGATACTTTTTAAAGAAGAGTTAATATTGAAACGTAATATATCGAAAAACATGAGTCGCGAACAAATCATCGCTTCAATGGCTAAAAAATTAGCCGAAAATAGCAGTTCAGAAATAATTGTAAAGAAAAAACTGTCTGATAAGTATATCTACTTTATTGTGGCAGCAGTGTTATTGGCAGGTTTATCAATTGGTATTGCCATATCCTTTAATAATAAAGGTACAATTGAAGAAAATGAAGAGTCGGAGAAAGTTTCCAGAATAGATAATCCCGTAGTGAAACTAAAAAATGCATATGACGATAAAATGATCAATGAAAACCAATATGCCATTTATTTAAAGGATTTATTGATAAGATATGATTCATTACCAGAAAAATACAAAGTAATTTCACCGGTAGTGAGCGATAAAGAAGTTTTTGATGAGTTGTCTGCGATATGGCCTGATTTGAGTAATAATATCCGTTTGGAGCTTACTAACGCAATACCGGATGTTGAGAACCGAATTTTAGCAGAATAAATTAATAATAATCTCAGCATTTGATGGAGAGTAACCCTGTATATATTAAAACAGGGTTGAAAATAGAAGGCTATATACAATAAACACCAGAACACGTGAATCAATTAACCCAAATTCGTAAAATGTGGTAAATTCAGGAAAAATTTTATACTTGAGTAAAACACAAAACGTTGTTTAAAGAAAACAGAAATGAAATCCAATATATTAAGACCGTATGATTATATTGACAATACTATCAATATAATCATACTTGAAGATGAACCGTTTCAGACAGAACTGATTACTGAAATACTGGAGCCTGTTCAGCTTTTCTCTTTGTATACTGTAACAACAAATAAAGAGGCAGTTTCATTGTTTCGTTCAGGAAAACGTTTTCATGTATGCATTCTGGATTTAGGAATCAGTGATATTGATAATGATGAGTTTTTCATTTTACGTAACTATTCAAATCATTGTTCTGTGATTGTACGTACTGGTTCTGATTCACCAAAAAAGGGAGCAACATGTATTCAGCTCGGAGCAAAAACTGTGATTGAAAAAAGTACAATGTTTGACACCTGCAAATTCTATCAAATTGTCAGCAGAAATGCTCTCCTGAATATTGTAAATTTTCGTTACAGTGAATCATCAGGTGATACTCTTAATCTGGCAACAAAAGTTTTATTCGAAAAAAACCCCGATTCTGTAACCCAATGGGCAGATTACATGCGTATAACCGATCGCCAGTTACGTAATCTCTGGAGAACCGGTTCTGGTTTTGGAGCCAAACAGATTCTCTCTTTATATCATCTTTTTAAAGATGCTTTTAATTACTATAAAATTAATATGTTTGGTGATTTAAATGAACGTGAAGAATTAAAAAAAATTTCAGATAAAGGCAGCAGATCCTATTTTGAAAATAATCGTGAAATTCTGACATTCCTGTTTTCATAATACGAGTATTCAAAACCGGAAATTATACTTCCGTTTTCCAGCCCTCTGAAGATTTATAATGTAATTACGATGTAATTACAAGGAGGGTTTATGTTCAGAGAAAATGAGAATGGAAGCTCGATTCTGGAAGTTATCATTGCAATGGTAATACTGGCGTTGCTGGTTACCGGTTTAAATGCCTGTGTTGTAACCCTGATTAACTCAAATATTACTTCTAAAGAGATGTCTGAAGCTACTTCTGCAGGTTATCAGATTCTTGATAAATTCCGTGGTTCTGATTACATGTCAATTATTACCAGTTCGGATCAGATTAAGGGAAAATACGTACGATGCTGGACAGTTACCGAAGACAGTATTCAGAAAAAAATTGATTTAAAGGTATCATGGCCGATTACAGACAAAAAGCATTCGATTATGCTTTCAACCATTATCGCAAGGCCATAACAATGAAATGTTTAAAATCTGTAAATGGCTTAACATTAGTTGAATTGATGATATCTCTGGTTATAGGTTCACTCGTTATGTCGGCTGCTTATAAATCGCAGCGCTATATCAGCCTCAGTGCTTCAAGAGAAAACGACAAAGCAATTCTCCAAAGGGATATTTTAACCGTTAAAGAATTCCTGGAAAAGGATATGCGTATGACTGGAATTGGAATACCGGGTAATGGGGTAATTGGGTCGTTATCGGATACCTCGAGTGATATTCTGGTAACATTTATAAATAAACACCAGATTAAAACCAGATTGAAATCAAAAGCAAATATATCCGATAGAAAGATACTGATAGAAAATTGTCAGGGTTTTAATGTTAATGGATGGGTTTGCATTTCCAGTATAGATACCATATTCAGAGAAATAGACCGGATTGGAATAAATTTAAATGGACCGGACACCGTTTATTTTGTGGATCTTATTGCCGCCGGACCATTTGACACCACAAATACATGGGCGTTTCCTGTAGACCGGACTGCCTATTTTATAAAAGACGGTGGATCTGGGCTTATTAGAAGGCATAACAGGATTGAAGTCAAAATATCGGATTGTATCGATACATTAAACCTGGTTCCGAAAAACATTTCGGGAAATCAAATAAACAGTGTTTCTGATGCCCGGGTATTGATGGTAACAATTGGTGGTTATGTCGGTTTGGAAGATAACAGAGTATTGTTAAGTGAAAATACTGAAGTTCTTATCAGGAACGGAATATAGTAAGGTTTAATCTGATGTTCAAAAATGACCATGGATCTACAATAGTTGCTATTGTAATTATTGCGTTTATTCTTAATATAACATTCGCTGTTTTTTACTACACTTCTTCAAATACAACACAAAAAACAGGATTAAGTAAATCAAAAGCAACAGCACTTAATGTTGCTGAAGCTGGTAAGGAAAAATTATATGGTGAAATCAGATGGGGTTTTTATAAACCCAAAAATCATACAGAATCTGTTTACAATCTGCATCCATTCGAAAATGGAAAATTCAGTGTTACATGTAGTTCCACAATGAATCTGGATACAATATGGGTTACAAGCAGCGGTTTCGTTCATGATCTAATTTCTAAAATTAGTGTTGTGGCTGAATTTTTGCCGGATTTTATTATTCCTTTTCCCCCGGTAAAGGGTGCCATAACAGCCCGTAACAGTATTATTGTAAAAGGTAATATTGAAGTAGATGGAAGAGATTATGACTCAACCGGAGTTTTGACTGGTAACGGTGTTTATGGCGTAAGTACCAGTGGTTACTTATCGGTAGAAGGTAGTTCTACTGTTGGTGGAAATGGTGAAGTACCAGTAGATAAGGGATTAATAGATTCTCTTAGAGGTATAGTATCAGAGGAACATGTACCAGTAAGTACTTCTCTTAGTTCTCCTGAAGCGTTTCTTGGTTTGCCACCAGGAGCACTTGATTCATATAAAACAAAAAATTTAAACACACCATTGCAGGGACTGGTTTATCTTACACAGGATTATGTCGGACCTGTTCATTTTGGAGAATCTGAAGGTGTATTAATTGTTCATAATGCATATAAATCAGCTGAGTTGCAAATAACCGACGGAAAATTTAAAGGGCTTATTATTTGTGACAGAATGGCAAAAATCAGTGGAAATGCAGAAATATTGGGTGCAGTTGTTACATTGACAGATGGTGAGGTGTCAACATTTGGTACAGGAACCGCCACAATAAGATACTCATCACAAGTGCTTGGCAATTTAAATAGTTACTGCAAAAATCTTATGAAAAAAGTAAGTGAAATATCGTGGAAAGAACTATAAGTGGAAATATTTGAAGCAGCTTTGTGTCGCGAGCAAGGCATTTCAAGCAGCATTTCGCTATGTAGATCTTGAGAACGGCAGAAAAGAGGGCACTGATTTATCAGGTATCTGATCTGTTTTGGGACGGACTATTTTTTAATCTTTATCTAAAGAGTTAAAAGATAGTCCGTCACATCGAAGATGGGCATGGCACATTAAAACGTGATTATAGAATGAATTTGGCATATTTAAGTTTAGTTAAACAGACTATTAAACCGGGTTCAGTTGGTGGTGTGTGCTCTGAATAACTCAAGAGCACACTCAAATTGCAGTCCGGAAAGTGCCATTTATCATATCAGGCAAAGTTAATTATGATAAGCGTGATTAATGGTTAGTCACATTGTTCAGCATTAATTGTTTCGCTTAACATGCCTAACATTCTATAATCTATACCATTATCAACATTATCAACATCAGGATTAAACGTTTCTGGTTTCAGCATCCAGCCTTTTGCTCCATAATTTGAATCGTTTTCGAAATTATCAGATTCTTTATTAATAAAAGAGATGGCTTTAGGATAAAAACCATCCATAATTTCACATTTTCCTGATACTGCATTATCTTCTATGAGATAACATGATGAAATATCGGGTTTTGTTTCCTGGATATGAGAGGTGAAATTGTAGGGTTTCCCTTCTCCGTGAAAAAGGTTTTTACGCACAATGCAGGTGGTACCTGGTTCAATTTCAATGCCGGATACACGATTTTCAGAAGAGTTTACACCACAGTTGATGCAGGTGTTTTTTTCAATTAAAAGATTATTTGCAGCATTATGTTGACTATTTGATTTTCCACAAACTGTAATTGCTGGTCCATTGCAACGGACAATACAGTTGTTCTGAATTGTATGTCCGCAATCATGAACCAGAATCCCATTATTTGAGTCTATGATTCGGTTTTTTTCTATTACTGATCCAGTTCCAGCCTGGATTAAAATCGAATTATTTCCACAATTTGCAATAAGATTTCCTCTAATCTGGGTATCGCTGCATTTTATTGTAATTCCATCACGGTAACAATTCTCAAATGTGTTGTATTCGATAATATGGCTTCCCTGATTTTCAGAGGTATCATTACTTCCCAAAAGTATACCATATTGATAATTAACGAAACGATTATGTCTGAAAACATGGTTTTTAATAAAATCTTTCTCAAAAATATCACCATCGGTTACCATAAGACCAAAAATTGCATTTTCAGGTCCGTGTTTTTTGGGATGAATTATTTTCTGTTGTTCGAATGAACAATTTTCGACAAGATTGCATTGTGCACCTGAACCACCAAAAAACATTGTACATGTTGTTTTGTCGGCCGTACCGCAATCAATAAAACGTAGGTCATTGAACCGATTTCTCTGACAGGCTCCAATTGCAGAAATTGCACCATTTGGAGAACGCTTAAATGTCAGTTCCGAAATAATAAAATCACAAACATCATATAAAAACCAGCAGGCTCCGTGTATTTCTACTTTTCCTTTTTCTTGTGCGACTATTTTTATAGGCATATGAGTTGTACCACTAACCTGAATGGTTATATCATTATAATAGATACCATTTTTAAGGATGATAGTATTACCTGGTTGAACCCTCTCAAGTGCTAACTCAATTTTTCCAAAAGGATTTTCCCAAGTTCCATTACCATTAAATGAATCGTTGGAAACCCATAAATATTTTGGATTATTTTTATCGAACATCTATTGCCTGGCTCCTTATTTTTACTGATTATAAATCGAAGTAACTGCTATTGGCTGACAAAGCTTTAATCTAAATTATAAAATATTTAAACCAATATGTGTGAAATCTGAGTGGTAAAAATCGCAAAAATGTCTAACCAGAAGCAGTTCTATTGGGAACTAATTCTTTTCTTTATCTCTTTCCTTGCAGTTTTCATCTTTTTTCTTAACATATTTTGATACCTTTTTTATAATGTCTGGTAACATTGAAAGGGCTTTACCCAGATTGGGTTCAGAAGGGTTAACAGGATGAATTTGAACATGATCACCACAAACTGAGACAAAAGCAATCGGTATTACATTTATTCCACCACCTGTACCATTACCGGATTTCTCGTCTTTTCCTGCTCCGCCTGCTGCAAAACCCACCGATACTCTGGATACAGGTATCAAAGTTACTTCACCAGCTTTAACAGGTTCGCCAATAATTGTTTCTGTTTTGGCTATATATTGAATTTGATCAAGTGTTGTCTTGATTACGTCAGAAAGTGCCATAAATTTTCCTCCCGGACAGGATCGGTTTGAATATAACATAAAATAGTGAAACAACAAACTCTCTATCAATTAATTATGACCTAATAGTAACGATTCTTTTCTACGAACTTTTGTACAAACATTCTAATTTAATTACTTATTATAACAGGAACATGTCTATGAATAATTCCCAATGCATGGTTTAGTGTCGTAGAATCTAATTCCGACAGTATTATCGGTAAGCTTTCAGTAGACTAAAAGCGAGTTACAGTATTTGGTAATGATTGAGGTGCTAATTACTAAGAATCTCAATAACAGGTCAGGTGATGTGATTCTTAACAGACATTGAATGCTTTTTGCTGCTGGACGCTACCCTCGCAGGCTCGGAGTATTTTCAATTAAAATTAAGATTTCAGGTTTGATTTTTACGGATATAAATATATTTTAAATTAGTTTTTCTTTTATAGCTTCATATTATTTCTCTTGACACAAATAAAAATCGGAGCGGTTTTGAATCAGTTTTTCTGTTTTCAGATCCAGTCTCTTTATTATAGGGTCTATATCCTGATAATTTTTGTGTTACCAATAACTGGTTACACTCAGAATGTGATAATTACAGAAATTTACCGTGATCCCCCTGGTTCAGAAACAGCTCTTGGAGGTGGCGCAAGTCATGAATATATTGAAATAACAAATCTTGGTTGCGATACATTTCCTCTGAAAAATCTTTTAATTACCGATGGAATTGATGCTGATTCGTTAATAATGTGGGATAATATGATCAGTTCGCATCAGGAGTGTTTCTACTCGCAGGACTTTTTACTCCCTGGTCAAACGGCACTGATTCTTGATTCCGATTATTCAAGGGCTTTACAGGAAAACCATGCTCCCCCTTTTTTTATTGAAAAAGGTACTGTGTTGTTGAGAGTAGATGACAGAGATCTGGGAAACGGACTTGCTGTGGATGATGGCATTGTATTGTATCGTGGTGACAAGAAGAATGTTATAGAAATCATTGCAAGCGCATCAGATGAACCTGTGTATTTGGATAGTCCTGTATCGGGAAAAATATCATTATCAAATCCAATAAACAGGGAAGGCTTTTCGGTTACTCCATCTATGTTTCTTTTTGATTCTGTTCATTATTTTTACAAAATAGATACGCTTTCTCCTGGAAAATTTAATGAATTGAACAATGGATTTATTGCACAGTGGAAATTCTGTTCAGTGGATTTCAATCGTCAGCAAGTTTTGCCGTGTTCGGTATTGTGTTTAGGTGTTAATGATTATGCAGGATTATTAGTTCCATGGTGTCTTGAATCCGTTTTCGGATTGAAAACTCATATTGTAGATAAAGGGGTTATGAGTTTTGGGAATCAGAAAGGGGTACTTGTATTTGATCTTCCTCTTGAAAATGTTGATTATTATCTTACGATTGACACTAGTCGGTGGTATATTGATATCTCATCTGTCTGGAGTCCGGCTGCATCAGTTGTAATATCAGAAATTTTCCCAAAAGCAACTCAAAATGAGCCTGAATGGATTGAATTGTTTAATCAATCTTCGAAGAGTATCAATCTTAAAGGCTGGAAGTTAGGTAACAGTGAGGATACGATTGAGATTACCGGCAGGGATTTTTATCTTGAACCGGGTCAGTATGTAGTGATTACAAAAAATGCAAAATCCTTAAATGTCAGGTATTTTGGACTCAATTTGGCGATTGAGCCATTTGTGTGGCATACACTTAATAATACTTCTGATACAATAATGCTTTTAAACACGCAGTCTGTTTTAATGGATATGGTTTGTTACAATAAAAAGTGGTTTAACCTTTGGTCGAGCGGATCCCTTGAAAGAATTAAGTTTCAGGAATCTGGCTGCGATTCTCTATTATGGGAACCTGCATTGATAGCCAGTCCTGGTATGCCAAATGGTGTGCAATTTTACAGATTAGTGGATAAACCGGTTTTTGATATTGGACCGGTTCCATTTACTCCAGATAATGATGGAAAAGATGACTATCTTCAGATATCACTAAAATTGCCACCTTCTTATTCAATCATTTCACTTGCTATATTCTCATTTAGTGGCAGAATGGTGTACGAAATTAACGATGTAAAGCAAGGAGTGTTTTTATGGAATGGTAAAGAAAATAACGGTAAACCTGTTATAAATGGGCCGATATTTGTTGCAGCCGAGCTAAAGTATAACAAAGGTACAAAGAAGCTTTTGAAAAAAGGTGTTTTATGGAGATAACCATTTCTGTATTTATCGTATTAACATTAGCAATTCAAAGTCTGGCAGCTCTTGGTGATCCTTTTCCTGTTGGTTATTCAATGGGTAATTTAGGTACAATCCTATGGAAAAGAGGGGCACCTGGTCAACAACCTTGGATTCCTTCTGCATATATTGATAAAAACTCGAAATGGGGTTTGTCTGCAGGTGTAGTTTCATTTTATGGAAAAACGGGAAATTACAGGGATAGATCCATATATAGAGTTATTGGTGGCGTTTGGTATTGTACACCTTTAATGAATTTTAAACTCTCATTTACACAACTTGATGTTTTCGGGATTTACTATGAGCAATCGGTTTTTGTTTCAGCTAGCGGATCGGTTTTTTCACTTTTTGACGTAAGTATAGAAGCCAGTGCATACAGAACTGGATTAAAGGATAATTCCGAACAAGTACGAACAATAGGGGAAATTGGAAGCAGCTTTTGGTTTCCTTTAAATCTGGTATCATTATCTGTTTCCGTGGACCATTATGTGATAAAAAAAAGCGGAATTACTGGAGCAGATCCACCATTAACTATCAGAGCGGGAATCCACACAAAATTAAACCGATTCGGTGCTCAAGGAGTTTTGATAGAAATAGTTCCAGAATTCGAAAAATCTATACGGTTAATAATAGGTGAGGAGTATCGGATCGTGAGATGGTTGGGAATACATGGCGCAGTGGGTAATAATCCATTAATGATAGGGATAGGTTTAGTATTTGATTGGAAAAGGTCAGGAGTGAATGCTGGATTGGTTAATCATCCGGTACTCGGTTGGTCTAGAGGTTTTTCGTTATATTACAGGAAATGATAGAATATATATGGGTATGGGTATGGGTATTTGGGACGGACTATCTTTTTATGTTTATGATTTCCAAATGAGAATAAAGATAGTCCGTCCCAATTTTTCATTCTTATAACCTGATTTATTAACTGTTATAACCCATTTGCATACGGACATCTGGAG
>JAAYEB010000200.1 GCA_012728995.1 Fibrobacter sp.
AGATGTGCTCGGCGGGATAAAAATAAGTATATTTTTATATTAGATTGTGTGCTCGATGTAACATATTGTCTTTATCATGGGTTGAAAGAAAATGGTAAATTTCAAAGAAATTGAACTATTTTTTACTAAAATACGAAACAATGTATACTCCATTGCTTTTTTAAAAAACTTAAAAGAAGATGAAAAATGAAAGAAAGTCAAAATATAATTACAATTATAGGCTGCAGTGGCTTTATCGGCTCCCATCTGCTTGAGCGTATTCTGAACACAACTAAAGCTTTTGTATATGGAATAGACCTGAATTCAAAAAAGATTCAGCCGTTTATCAGTAATAGCCGCTTCGAATTCCTCAAAACCGATATAAGCGATATAAAAAGTATCAAGCCGGTATTGCAAAAGAGTTCAATCGTTGTCTCTTTGACAGCTCTCTGCAATCCTTCTCTTTATAATACAGTTACACTGAAAGTAATTGAGAGCAATTATAACAAACCTGTTGAAATAGTTAAACTGTGTTGTGAGTACGGATGCAGGTTTATACATTTTTCAACCTGCGAAGTATACGGAAGAACAGTTGAAAGTTATTGCCGGGAATCGACTTTGGAATCGGTTTTGAAAGAGGATGAAACTCCCTTTGTTACTGGTCCTATACATATGCAGCGATGGAGTTATTCTTCTGCAAAGCAGTTGCTGGAGAGAACGATATTTGCATACGGGGTTGAGCATGCTCTGAAATATACAATTGTCCGCCCGT
Organism: Fibrobacter sp.; assembly: GCA_012728995.1. Classification (GTDB taxonomy): domain Bacteria; phylum Fibrobacterota; class Chitinivibrionia; order Chitinivibrionales; family Chitinispirillaceae; genus JAAYEB01. Next base: position 752 of record JAAYEB010000200.1, read on the forward strand.
TTAATTTTATAGGTCCGAGAATGGATTTTATTCCTGGTATTGATGGCGAGGGAATTCCAAGGGTACTTGCCTGTTTTATGGATGCTCTTATTTTTAATAAACCATTATTTCTTGTGGATGGCGGAAAAAACAGGAGGTGCTTTACGTACATAGATGATGCTGTTGATGCAGTTATGGCTATTATAAAAAATAAAAAAATTGCAGACAAACAGGTGTTTAATATTGGTAATCCGGATAATGAGATTACAATTGAACAGCTTGCATATAAAATGATCGGCCTGTACAAAGAGCTTCAGCCACAAAAAACATCTTCATTGTATGATGTAAAGCCGATTTCATCACTGCGTTTCTATGGTGAAGGTTATCAGGATTGTGACAGAAGAGTCCCGGATATTTCCAAAGCACAATCTCTTCTGGGCTGGGTTCCCCACACAGATCTTGACACAGCTCTCAAAAAAACAATGAGTGCATATATCGAACATTACAATGGATAGTATGAAAAAAAGATATCTCTCGGTTTTTATTCCTGCTTACAATGCTGAATTGCAAATTGAAAAAGTTGTAAAAAGGATTCCCGATGATCTGTGGCAGTCTGTTAACAGGTTGTATATAATAAATGATGGTTCCACCGACAGGACACAGGATAAAGTTGACATGTTGTCATCAGCAAACAAGCTTATAGTGCCGGTAAAATTTGACAGGAACAGGGGATATGGCAGTGCTGTTAAAGCCGGGGTTGAGTTATGTAAAAAAGACGGCTGTCAATATGCTGCATGTGTGCATGCTGACGGGCAATATCCACCGGAATATATTCAGAGGTTTATTGAATGCATGAGAAAAGATGGATATGACCTTATTCAGGGGTCAAGAATAGCATCTGGAACTGCAATATCCGGAGGAATGCCTCTGTATAAATATGTTGCTGGCAAATGTTTGACATTTCTGGAGAATACTGTTTTCAAACTGAAACTGACTGACTATCACAGTGGGTTTCTTGTATACAGCAGAAATGTATTAAACAGGATAGATTTTGGCAGGTTAAGTTCAAGCTTTGATTTTGATCTTGAAGTAATTGCTTCAGTACGTGCACTTGACCTTGCGATAGGAGAACTGCCAATACCGACCAGATATGCAGACGAGATCTCATATTTAAATCCGGTTACGTATGGCTTGAGGGTGCTGAAAGTGCTTTGTAAGTATTGTCTGGGAAGGTATAAAGAAAAAAACACCTGAAATATAAAAAAATTAATTGATACACGGCGAAAGACAATAAACAGGAAATGGGAAATAAAAAATGAAAGCAAAAATTTTTGCAGTGCGACATGGTGAAACTGAGTGGAATAAAATTGAAAAACAGCAGGGACATCTTGACAGTAATCTGACAGAGTTGGGTAGATTACAGGCAAAAGCTATTGGCGATGGGTTGAAAAAAACCAATTTCGATAAATTCTTTTCAAGTGATTTGGGCCGTGCAATTGAAACATCCGAAATTATTTCGGATTATATCAGGATTGATTTTGTTACTGATGCAAGATTGCGGGAAAGGAACCTGGGGTGCCTTCAAGGGCTTACAAAAAATGAGTTCAAGAGCAGGTATCCTGATGAATGGATGTCGTTTTCCCAAAATGACCCTGACTATGTTATTCCGGATGGAGAATCTATAAAGCAAAGACATGTAAGAGCTGTAAACTGTATTGAAGAATTGGCATTGCAAAACATGAACAGCACAATTTTGTTGGTTACTCATGGAGGGATTTTAATGAGTATGATGTACAAGACATTGAAAATGCCTCTGAACCAGGAAAGATCTTTCTCGCTCTACAATGGCAGTATAAATACATTCTCTGTTTCTGACAAAAAAGAATGGAACCTCGAAGTCTGGGGAGACACTCATCACCTGGAAAAATATGGTCTTGAGACATTAGATGACAATTAAATAATTAAAAATTGCACATGAAGAAAAAATGCCTTTGCCCGTATCGTAGCCGAAGTTTGGTCTGAAAATAGAAATTTTTTTCACAATAACCTCCTCTTGCCTTTTTCAAAAACATTATTATATTATATGTAGCAGGTTTAGGTATAAGAACGGTACCAATGAAATAGCATTATTGGTATTGATACATACCCTGACTTTGTATTAACGGAAGATGTGTTTTCGATTAAATTGGTTTTGTTATAGGAATTGTGGGCTAAACGGTACGTAATGTGTCCGGAAAATGGAAAGGATATCTGACATTATGGCAACTTGCTTTAAAGGGAAAAAGAACAATAAAGGATGTAAACTCATGGAAGCGTCTGATAAAATTATGGGGCTGGCTTGTGCAGCATTTATGAGTATAATTATTTCTGTAACAGATACTCCTGCTGATGAGATTGGATTAGCAATCGGTTTGAATTCTTCTATGTATAAACCATGGGACAAAAATAATGCTGAATATCAAAAAACGGACATACTGAATCCTATCGAGATAACATTTCAAAAAAATTTAATCAAATTTTTGGGTATCCATTCGTCTCTTCAATATTCAAAAAGGTCTGTTTCCGAATCAATGCAGGCAACAGATTCAAACTTTGAACCTGTAGGTACTATTAAGTATGAGAATACGATGAATTATCTTTCATTGGAGATATCTCCCATTGTCTTCTCCAGGTTGAATAACTTTCTAATCGATGCCAGATTAGGTGTTAGTGGTGATTTTTACATAAATGAGACGAAAAGTTTCGGAAATGAATCCTCAACAATTCGCAGCAAAGAAACCAGTTCATTTTTGTTAAGCTTCGTAAGCGGTATTGGGTTGGGATACATTATAAAAGACAGGTTTAAAATCGGTTTGAGAAGCAGTATTTCAAGAACTTTAACTGACATCTATAAGGACCAGTCAGATAATGCAGATATTTTCTACTTGAATTTTCATAATGTTATATGTTTTAGTCTGCTTATATAAAAGAGATTTAATAATAATGATTACCATGTGTTGGAGATGTTACATGATTGAAAGCAAGAAACGGGGTATACCGTTGAAGGCAGATGTAAAACAGTATTCACACGGGAATTCTGCTTCTAATCAATACTTATAAAAACATTATTGCAAGAATGTATGGGGCAATTGTATCCACCCCCTTATATTTTTCTTAATGACTGGTCGTAATTCCAGCAAAAGGATTTCAAAGCTCTGACTTAATAAAAAAAACAATCTATTCGGGCAAGTAAATTAAAAATGAAAATGATAAAAATTATCGAAATCGTTTTGCTCCTGACTCTTTGCTGCAATAATAAATTTTCAGAAACTACCCGCAAAGCAGAAAAAAACTACCCTTTAGCAGAAAAAATCGAAATTCTGAGCAAAGATATCGCAACCTGTTTCGACGAGCCGATAATCGAATGCTGGGACAGTTTCAGTTCTGATCTCGACAGCTTATCAATTGCCATTTCTGACGAAATAAATAAAAGTTACAACCCACAAGAAATAGTGCAAAAAGTAAGAGCGGTTGTTTTTGATACTCTGAAAATCGGTTTTGATAAAAATGAAGATCGGGTAGATAACTGTTTGCCTCAGCTCGTATTTAAGACCAGAACCGGTTCATGTCTTGGGATTGGACTGTTTTTATTACTGCTGGGTGAAAGGCTTGGATTACCACTCTATGGTGTACTTGTCCCGACCCATTTTTTTGTCAGATACGACGATAACTCCTGCTGCATAAATCTCGAACCAATTAAATCCGGAGAAAGTTTTGACGATACATGGTATCTAAACAAATACAAGCCTGATAACAGAAAACTAAATAATCTGACTATTGAACAGCTTACAGCTGTTACACATTACTCAATTGGAAATATCTTTCTAACCGCAGAAAAATATGACCATGCCATAAAACAGTACAGATCATCATTGGATCTATGGCCGGATTTTACCGAAGCAGCAGGGAATCTGGCAGTTGCGCTGGATCTGACCGGAAAATCTTCTGATGCACTCAAAGTAATCGGCAAAATAAAGAATTTATCCGAAAGCTCAAGCGAACTGAGCAAAAATAAAGGAATACTGTTATTGAAAAACCGTTTGTACGAAAAAGCAGTTAAACAGTATACCACTTTGCTTGAAACAAACCCGAATGATCCGGACGTCATGTATGGTTTGGGTGTCTCTTATTTTTACCTCAAAAGGTATCCGGATGCCAGAAAGTATCTTCAAACAGCTCTTCAAATCAAACCTGATCTTGAGCGGGCCAGGCAATTGATTTTATTAATGGAATAAATCTCATTTCACAAAAAAATTTCTATATCAACAACTAATTTTCTGCGGGCGAATGCGGGAAAAATTTTTATTGAATGAAAAAAAATATTGTAGTTATCAGTTCGAAAAAATATATTAACAATGTTTATCAACATAGTGAACATTGAGGGGAAATGAAATTTTCAACAAAAACCAGATACGGTCTCAGAGCAGTACTCGAAATTGCCAGAAACGGAGGCCGCCCGCTAAAAAGAAAAGAGATTGCAGCAAAACAGGAGGTGTCAGATTCATATCTGGAAAATATCCTTATTGTGCTTAAAAGTAACAGAATAATCGAAACTGTAAGAGGGGCAAATGGCGGATATGTCCTGACCCGCTCACCATCGCGGATTACTGTAATGGAGATAGTTGAAGCTCTGGAAGGCCCGTTAGATCTGGTTGAGTGTACCTTTTCTCCATCAGTGTGCAGAAAGTCGAATCAATGCATTACAAGAAGTATATGGAAAGAACTGGCTGATTCATGGAGATCCATTTTGGGTAATAAGACTGTAGCTGATCTTCTTGAAAAAGAGATGGATAACGTAACGTGCTATTCAATCTAAAAACTGTTGAGGGGATGTGTTATGAAAATTGCAAAAAAAGTCACAGACCTTGTTGGAAGAACTCCATTATTGGAGTTACAGAAATTATCTGAAAAAACAGGTGCCAAAGTAATTGCCAAACTTGAATTTTACAATCCTGTGTCGAGTATCAAGGACAGGATTGCAGTTGCCATGATTAATGCAGCAGAAAAAGATGGTCAGTTGAAGCCGGGTGGTTTAATAATTGAACCTACAAGCGGTAATACAGGTATAGGGTTAGCTTTCGTTGCTGCATCAAGGAATTACCGGTTAATTCTTACCATGCCTGATACGATGAGCCTCGAAAGACGAAAATTGCTTGGTGTTTTAGGCGCAGAAGTCGTATTAACAGATGGTGCCAAAGGGATGAAAGGTGCAGTTGAGAAAGCTGAGGAGATTCACAATAATAATCCTGGCAGCTATATGCCCCAGCAGTTTAGAAATCCTGCCAATCCCGCAATTCACAAATTGACAACTGGACCAGAAATCTGGCAGGATACAGATGGTACAATTGATATATTTGTTGCAGGGGTTGGCACGGGTGGAACAATAAGCGGTTGTGGCAGTTATTTAAAAGAACTTAAACCGGATATAAAAGTGATTGCAGTAGAGCCAAAAGAATCGCCGGTTTTATCCGGTGGGAATCCGGGGCCACATAAGATTCAGGGAATTGGGGCAGGTTTTGTGCCGGATGTTATGGATATGGGAATTGTTGATGAGGTTGTTACGGTGAGTTCTGTGCAAGCAGGTGCAATGGCAAAATATTTGGCGAGTACAGAAGGGCTTCTTGCAGGAATTTCTTCTGGGGCTGCTGCTGTTGCAGCTCAAAATATAGCCCAAAGAGCTCAAAATTCCGGAAAAACCATAGTTACCATTTTTCCGGATACAGGAGAACGGTATCTTTCCACATGGATTTTTGATTAAGTTGTTTAGAATCTGAAATTAAAAAATGTATTTTATCGATCCCTGCCGGTGAAAGGAAAAGATCAAACATGGCTATAAGTAGACATCTTGAAACAATTGCTCTTCATGAGGGTTTCTCTCTGGATGAGTCGCGATCAAGGGGTGTTCCGGTACACAGAACCAGTTCATATCTCTTTGATTCTACAGAACATGCAGCAGATCTATTTGCCTTGAGAAAGCCGGGGAATATCTATACCCGGATTATGAATCCTACACAGGATGTACTGGAAAAAAGGGTTGCTGCTTTGGAGGGTGGAGCTGCTGGACTCGCGGTGGCATCAGGTACTTCGGCGATTTTTTACTCAATACTCAATGTATGCGAGCAGGGAGATGAAATCGTTTCGACAATTAACCTTTATGGCGGTACGTTTACGATGTTTAATGATATCCTGCCGGGAATGGGAATAAAGGTTAGGTTCGCAAGGAGTATGAAACCTTCAGATGTCGAAAAGCAGATAAATGAAAAGACAAAACTGATATTTACAGAGGTTATTGGTAATCCGGTGCTTGATGTAGCTGATATTAAAGGATTGGCATCTGTTGCAAAAAAATACCATCTGCCTCTTGCAGTTGATTCAACATTTACAACTCCATATCTGTTCAGGCCGATAGAACATGGTGCAGACATAGTTGTACACTCATTGACAAAGTGGTTAGGTGGACATGGCGCAGCCATAGGTGGGATTGTGGTAGACAGTGGTAAATTCGACTGGACAGATAAAAGGTACAGGTTGTTTAATGAACCGGACCCCTCATACCATGATATCCGTTATGCCCATGATCTGGGTGAGAATAATAATCTGGCGTTTATAATGAGAATGCGGCTGGTTCCGCTTCGCAACCTGGGGGCTTGTATCAGTCCTGATAATGCATGGATTTTTTTACAGGGGCTGGAAACATTTATTCTTAGAATGCAGCGTCATTGTGAAAATGCATATGAAGTTGCCAGATTCCTGAAAAAACATAAAATGGTGGAATGGGTCAGATATCCCGGACTTGAAAATGATCCCTCTTATCCGGTTGCATCAGGACAGTTTAAGAATGGTTTTGGTGGAATGGTAGTATTTGGAATAAAAGGTGGATATGAGGCAGGTAAAAAATTTATTGATAATCTCAGGCTGGTTTCTCATTTGGCAAATGTAGGTGATACAAGAACCCTGGCTATTCATCCGGCAAGTACGACTCATTCACAACTTAGCCCTGCACAGCAGCTTGAGGGAGGAATAACTGAGGATCTTATCAGACTCTCTGTGGGAATAGAACATATTGATGATATATGTTCAGATCTGCAAACTGCCTTGTTGGCTTGTGAGGGAACCTGTTAATGACGATTGTTATTCCAGAAGATTACCATGCTAAAGCTGCTCTTGAGAAAAGCAGGGTGTCATGTATAAACAGCAATGATGCATTGAGAGAAGATATACGTGCCCTGAAAATTGGCATTCTGAATATCATGCCGAAAGCCGAAACATATGAATTCAGTTTGCTTCATCCATTGGGCCGTTCAATTATGCAAATCGAGCCAGTGTGGATTAAATTAAAAACGCATTCATATCAGAGCAGCGACAAGTCTCATCTTAACAAAATGTATTTACCTTTTGAAGATGCTGTTGCCAAAAAACCTCTGGACGGATTGATTGTTACAGGTGCTCCGGTGGAAGAGATTCCTTTTGAAGAAGTTTCATATTGGGATGAAGTTCAGGATATTCTGAAATATGCACAAGAAAACATTGCTTCTACGCTGGGAATATGCTGGGGCGGTCTGGCACTTGCCAGGTTTCTTGGAATGAACAAGGTGATTTATCCCAAAAAGATTTTTGGGGTATATAAAGCTGTTAATCTCGACCGTAATCATCCAGTTACAGGAGAGATGGATGATGTATTCTGGTGTGCACAAAGCAGACATGCGGGAATACCTGATGATCTGCTGGAACTGGAGCGGGATAAAGGATGTATTCATCTTCTTGCACACTCGGAAAATGGCGGCTACATGATTTTTGAGAGTACAGATCAGCGTTTCATGATTCATCTGGGGCATCCAGAGTATGAACCGCAGCGGTTGATTGAAGAGTATTACAGAGACAAGGCAAAAGGACGCTCTGATGTTGAAAAACCGGTTAATTTCGATCTGGTTAATCCGATAAATACCTGGCGCTCTCACAGAATGGAATTTTTCTCGCAGTGGATTAAATATATCCACGAAACAAAGGTTTACTGATGGAGTTATAATTATCGTTATGGATTTTAATAAATGGATGAATGAGAAGCTGCCCGAAGTGGTAAATCTGCTGGAACAGAATATCGGTGAATCTTTTGATTCGCAAATTGAAGATGGATTGGATCTGGCAGGAAGAAACGAAATTTATAAAATTCTGGACAATATACTGGCTGTTCTGTTTCCTGGTTCGTTCAGTAAAGAGAAATTATCGAGAGAAGATATCAATTTTTACCTCTCCGATATGCTCAGGCATTTAAGTTTCAAGCTGGGAAAGCATGTCAGGGATGTATTTCGCTACAGGTGTAAAAAGGACAATTGTGAAAATTGCGATTGTGAAACGCGGGCAAGTGATGCGGTAAAGAATCTGATAGAACAGCTTCCATATATCAGAACTCTTCTGATGGAAGATATCAGGGCTGCATATGAAGGTGACCCGGCTGCACAATATATTGATGAGATTATTTTAAGCTACCCTTGTGTTGAAGCAATAGCTACTTATCGCATAGCCCATCTTTTATATAAGCTTGATGTCCCGATAATACCAAGGATAATGTCCGAACGGGCACATTCCCTTACAGGTATTGACATACATCCGGGAGCTGAAATCGGAACAGGTTTTTTTATTGATCATGGCACTGGGGTAGTTATCGGTGAAACCTGTACTATAGGAAAAAATGTAAAAGTTTATCAAGGTGTTACATTGGGAGCATTATCTCCGTTTGATAAAAAGGGAATTCCCCGTAAAGGTGAAAAACGTCATCCGGACATAGGTGATAATGTAATTATTTATGCCAATGCAACGATTCTGGGAGGAGATACCGTTATCGGAGATGGTGCAGTTATCGGGGGTAATACCTGGATAATAAAATCGGTTCCTCCGGGGGCTCATGTTTATAACAGGGTTCGTAATGGTGAAAGTAATAAATGATTGTACAAATGGAGTATTATTGTGAGTATCTCTGTAATGTTAAACGGTAAACAGACAGTTCTGGAAAAAACAGAAACGATAGGTGATTTGCTCAGAGAAAAAGGTCTTGAGCACAACAAGGTAGTAGTAGAAGTTAATCGAAATATTATAAAACAGCACCAGTTTGAACAATTTACGATTAAAAATGGAGACAAAGTAGAAGTACTCAGGTTTGTAGGAGGCGGTTGATGCGTATGAAGGATGATGATTTAATTATTGCAGGAAAGAAAATTCGGTCCAGACTGATTACAGGTTCTGGAAAGTATTGTAATGATAGACTGATAAAAGATGTTCTGGATGCTGCAGAGTGCGATATTATTACCGTAGCAATGCGGAGAATCGATTTTGATCGTCCGCAAGAGAGTATTCTCAATTTTATTCCCAAAGACAAGACTCTTCTTCCCAATACATCCGGAGCCCGAAGTGCCGATGAAGCTGTACGGATTGCAAAACTGGCACAGGCTATGGGATGCGGGAACTGGATTAAAATCGAGGTTATTAATGACCAGAAATACCTTCTTCCCGATAACATTGAGACAATAAAGGCAACGGAAGTACTGGTGAAAGAGGGGTTTGTTGTTTTTCCCTATATGTGTCCCGACCTTGCTTCTGCGCGAAGGCTGGTAGATTGTGGTGCTGCAGCTGTCATGCCTTTAGGAGCACCCATTGGAAGCAATCGTGGATTGCAGACAAAGGACATGATAGAAATAATCATTAATGAGATCAGTGTACCGGTTATTGTTGATGCAGGTATTGGCAGACCATCACACGCTGCAGCTGCAATGGAAATGGGGGCGGATGCGATTTTGCTGAATACAGCAATTGCTGCAAGTGAAGATCCTGTGAAGATGGCTTATGCCTTTAAATGTGCAGTAAAGGCTGGAAGAGCAGCATATAAGGCAGGTCTTGCAGGGGAATCATATTTCGCAAGTGCATCATCGCCACTTACTGGTTTTTTAAGTTAAAAGAATGGTTCTGAAATGACTTTTTATGAGATCGTAAAAAAATATGCAGACTTTGATATTGAAAATTATTGCGCAGCAGTCGATTCAAAACAGATAAAAAATATTCTGTTGAAAAATAACCTCTCGGAACTGGATTATCTGGCTTTGCTTTCGGACAGTGCAGACTGTTTTCTGGAGGATATCGCGCAATCTGCATGGAAAAAGACAAGGCAAATGTTTGGCAATGCAGTTCAGATTTTTACACCACTTTACATATCTAATTACTGTGACAATGTATGCGCTTACTGCTCCTTTTCGAGGCAAAAAGAGATCAGCCGCCGTCATCTTACATTTGAAGAGATCGAACTTGAGGCAAAAAATATAAGTAAATCCGGGATAAGGCATATTCTGGTTCTTACCGGAGAATCCCGTTCGAAAGCGTCTCCCGAATATATAGAAGCTGCTGTCAGAATAATGACAAGATATTTTTCTTCAGTTTCAATCGAAATTTATCCATTAAATGGAGAGGAGTATGGCAGGCTGGTTGATGCTGGTGTTGACGGGTTAACAATTTATCAGGAAACCTACGAACCGCATTTATACGATAAACTTCACAAAGGCGGACCAAAAAACAATTATGCATTCAGGCTTGAGACTCCGGAACGTGCCTGCAGGCAGGGAATGCGGATGGTAACCGTTGGTGCCTTGTTTGGTTTATATAACTGGAGATATGAGGCATTCTTTACAGGTTTGCATGCTCATTATTTGCAGAAGAATTTTCCGTGGATGGAAGTAGGGGTTTCTTTTCCAAGACTGCGGCCCCTGAGTGGAGAATTTCATTCTGAATATATCATTTCAGATCAAAAAATGGTAAAAATGCTGACTGCATTACGCAATTTTCTTCCTTCAGCAGGTATAACAATTTCAACCCGGGAATCTCCGGAATTCAGAGATGCCATTCTTCCTATGGGGGTTACAAAAATGTCTGCAGGGGTTTCAACTGCTGTAGGAGGTCACACTCAGAACCCGTCTACAGTACAGTTTGAAATTGCAGACAGAAGAGATGTAACTACCATGAAATCGGATCTGCTTGAAAAAGGTTATCAGCCTGTAATGCACGACTGGAACAACAGATATATAAACTGAAAGCTTTATTGATTATGGTTTCGATATTGGTACCGACACCAACCCCGATTTTTGACCCGAAAAAAGGTTTACAATACTTTGGCTGTTTATCATTTTCCTATCTCCAATCGATGTTGGAACTCGGAATTCCGGGTCGGTATCGATTCTGAATTCATCCCTCTCACTCATTTTTCGATTTACAAAGAAATTTTTGGAATTCAATCTTAATACCTTCTGTCAGGGAATTTATACCGACCCCGATTTTTGATCCTAAAAAAGATTTTCAATATTTTCTGTTTCTTTTTTTACATCCAATCTCGGGGTTAGGGCTCGGAGCTTGATGTCGATATCGATTCTGACTACATCCCTATCAATTACACTTCAATTTGCAGGAGAGGTCTTCCTTAATTGAATATAGTAATTTATGTAAACAAAACATTGTTAGTCCGATCAAAAAAAGTTTAAATCTGATTCACCGTAACCCATTCAGAAATCTATAAAAACGCTTTAATAATTTTTACGTTTAAAATTGTATTCTGTATAGCATGGCCTTTTATTTGCTCCCTCGAGTAATTAAAAAGACTTTGTTATTTGAAAAAGAGTAAATAGAGTGAAACCGGTCATTTTTAAGAATTATGTAAAAACTTAAGGATTAGAGCGAGTGAGTATTGTACAGGCAAGGCAACTTGATCTGTTTTGTTGGTGGCCTGATAATCAAGAAAAAGGGAAAGAGGTTCTATGGACAGAAAAAAGATAAAGATACTGTCCAGTGATTTAGACACTGATTATGGATGTCATGAATTTTACAAAGAAGAAAAATTCAGGGATTTGCTTACCAAAGAGAGGAAGAGGACAGAACGTACTAATACACCATTTACACTTGTCCTTATTAATATAAGTGATCTGGTAAGACAATGGCAGGAACAGAAGAAAAAACATGAAAAGAAGTTACAGAAAATAATACAGGCTACTTGTTCGATGATGCGTGAAACAGATATTCGTGGATGGTATAAAGACTTGCGGGTTATAGGTATAATATTCACAGGGAATGATAAAAGAAACGAGATTGCCGTGCAGGAAAAAGTAAAGAATCAAATCTGGTCTGTAATGAATGGCGCTGTTAATGGGATTGTAGAGATAACTACTATTACATTTCCTGTTGAAAGTAATGGTTCATTGAGTGAGATAGAGTTGAAATTTTATCCGGAAACCGAAAACAGGAAATGGAAACTGTTTAAGAATTCCGTTAAAAGACTGGTTGATATTGGTGGTAGCTTACTGGCTCTTCTACTGTTTTCACCTGTTTTTATTGTTGTTCCGGTTTTAATAAGAATGGAATCTGAAGGGCCGGTATTTTACAAACAAAAAAGGGTTGGATACAAAGGTAAAGAATTCACGTTGTATAAATTCAGGTCAATGTATAACGGGAGTGATGATGCAATTCATAAGGAATATGTAAGGGCATTGATAAGGGGAAAAATTCAGAACAGAAATGGCTTATACAAAATAACTGATGATCCAAGAGTAACATTGATTGGAAAAGTATTAAGAAGAACCAGTCTGGATGAACTGCCTCAATTAATTAATGTATTAATGGGCAGCATGTCTCTTGTTGGACCACGGCCCGCAATACCTTACGAAACAGATGAGTATCTTCCATGGCATCTCAGGCGTATTATGGAAAGCAAGCCAGGTATTACCGGAATCTGGCAGGTAAATGGGAGAAGTATGACTACTTTTGATACGATGGTAAGAATGGATCTGAACTATTGCAAAAGAAGATCGGTATTACTTGATGTCGGATTGTTATTGAAAACACCTCTTGCAATCTTTAAGGCAAAGGGCGCAATGTGAATATTGCGGAAGGGAGAAGGGAATGATTCGTATAGGTGTTATTGGTTTTGGTTACTGGGGACCAAACATTGTCAGAAATTTTAATGCTGTGGATAATGCGGCAGTAGTTGCTATTTGCGACAAAAACAAGGAAGTATTGAATAAATTATCAGGAAGTAATCCTGGTGTTACATTAACAACAGATGTAAATGAAATCATAAATTCCGGTTATATCGATCTGGTTGCTGTGGTAACTCCGGTATCCACACATTATGATATCGCAAAAAAGGTTCTTGAACAGGGTAAAAACGTATTTATCGAGAAACCATTTACAAGCACTTCTACACAGGCGGTTGAATTAATAGATCTTGCCGAAACAAAAAAATGCAAAATAATGGTAGATCACACTTTCATATTTACCGGTGCTGTAAGGAAAATTAAACAGCTTATAAACAGGGGAGATATGGGTAGTGTTTATTATTATGATTCCGTAAGGGTCAATCTCGGGCTGTTTCAGCATGATGTAAATGTTGTGTGGGATCTTGCTCCGCATGATTTTTCGATAATGTCTTATCTGATTGATGAAGTGCCGGTGGCAGTTTCTGCATGGGGACAGTCGCATGTCAGTTCTCTGGAAGACATTGCATATATCAATGTCCATTTCAACACCAGTACAGTTGCACATTTCAGCGTAAACTGGCTATCTCCAGTCAAAGTAAGAACAACATTGATCGGTGGTGAAAAAAGAATGCTCGTGTGGAATGACCTCAATGCAGATGAAAAGATAAAAATTTATGACAAGGGTGTTGAGGTTAATGGTAAGCAGGGAATATATGATTTACTTGTCAGTTACAGATCTGGAGACATGTGGGCTCCAAAGATAGAACAGAATGAAGCCCTGTTTATGGAATGCAATCATTTTATTGATTGTATAAATTACGACAAGCCTGTTATTAATGATGGAACTAAAGGGCTGGAAGTAGTGAGAATGCTGGAAGCATGCGACAAATCGATGAAAAATGAAGGACGGCCAGTGGAAATTGATTATGCCCTTTTTCAGAACAGTAACCTGCTGGATAAAGGAAACACTGACTTGATTTGAATGGTTCATAAGAAACATCTGTCAGATAATGAATCTCCTGTATAAAAGGAGGACCAATGAATGAAAGAATTCCCTTTTTGAACATAGAATTTCTTCACAAACCATTAGAACAGGAATTTATAAATGCATTCAGGGAAAACCTGTCAAATCAGGAAATTTCAGACAGTAATGTAGTAAAAGCTTTTGAACAGGAGTTTGCCTGTTTTTGCGGAACAAGATATGCAATAGGTGTTGGAAGCGGTACAGATGCATTAAGGTTCGCACTTATTGCAGCAGGGGTTAAATATGGAGATATGGTAATTACTGTTCCAAATACCTTTATCGCAACAACTGAAGCTATTTCACAGGCAGGGGCAATGCCTGTGTTTATAGATATAGACGAAAAAACATTTACTATGTCACCCGATAAACTTGAGGAATATCTTTACAAAAATTGTTTTGTTGATCATATAACAGAGGAAACAATACATACAAAAACAGGGAAACCTGTAAGAGTCATCGTACCGGTACACCTGTACGGCCATATCGCAGATATGGATAAAATCAAACAGATTGCTGAAAAATACGATCTTACAGTTATTGAAGATGCCTGTCAGGCAAATGGAGCAGTTTTTTATGGAAAAAACAGCATAAAAAAAACTGGCGCAATTGCAAAGGCTGGTGCATTCAGTTTTTATCCTGCAAACAATCTGGGTGCTATAGGTGAAGCCGGAGCTGTTACCACTGATGATGAACAGATGGCAGATAAAATAAAGATGTTAAGGGATCATGGACAGAAAAGAAAATATAATCATGAATTTGAAGGGTACAACGGAAAGCTTGATACAATTCAGGCTTCTATACTGAAAGTAAAACTGCAATATCTGAACATATGGAACGATGAACGGAGAAAACTGGCGAAAAAATACAAGGAGATGCTCAAAGGAATAAAACAGATTGAAACACCATGCGAGAAACCATTTTCAAAATCGGTATACCATTTTTATGTGATAAGATGCAATTACGATAGAGATAAATTAAGAGAACATCTGAAAAGAAAAAAGATTGGAACAGGATTGCATTATCCGGTCCCGCTTCACCTTCAAAAGGCTTATCGCTTTTTGGGATACAGGAAAGGCTGTTTCCCTTTTTGTGAAAAAGCATCAGAAGAAATCCTTTCTCTTCCGATGTATCCTGGATTGAAAGAGGATCAGCAATGGAAAATTACTGAACAGATAAAAAAGTTTTATGATAAATGAATGAATAATAATCTAAAAAAAATGTGCAAGAGGGAAAATGTATGGTCAAGGCAATTTATTATACAGTAAAGCCCTGTGTACCGCGTGATTTACAACTGTTTATCAGAAGAAATATCATACAGTACAAAAGGAAAAAGTGTGTAGACATATGGCCAATTGATAAATCTGCGGGGGAAATACCGCTAAACTGGCAGAGTTGGCCGGAAAAGAAGAGATTTGCGCTTGTATTAACCCACGATGTAGAAAAAGGTGATGGACAGAACAAATGCATAAACCTGTCCAAAATTGAGGAAGATTATGGATTATGCTCATCATTCAATTTCGTACCGGAAAGATACACTGTTTCTCCTGTGTTAAGATTGTATCTGGAAAACAGGGGTTTCGAAATAGGTGTCCATGATTTAAACCATGATGGTAAGCTTTTCAGTTCAAGAAAAATATTCGAATCAAGAATACCTAAAATCAATCATTACCTGAATGAATGGAAAGCAGTGGGTTTCAGGGCCGGAGCAATGCATCATAACCTGGATTGGATAGGAAAGCTTGATATTGAATATGACTGTTCAACATTTGATACAGATCCGTTTGAACCACAACCCGATGGAGTGAAAACAATATTTCCGTTCTGGGTTCAGAACAGGAATGGCGGATTCACTGAACTCCCATATACACTACCGCAGGATTTTACGCTGTTTATCCTTATGAAGATGAATGGATGTGAAATATGGAAAAAGAAGCTTGACTGGATTGTGGAAAGAGGTGGTATGGCTTTAATAAACACTCATCCTGATTACATGTATTTCAACAATAGCGATTATGGAAAAGAAAGATATAGTGCGCAAATCTATCGGGATCTTCTGGAATATGTTGTTGAAAAGTATAATGGTCAATACTGGAATGCTTTACCAAGAGAATTGGCTTCATTCGTAAAAAGCATAAATTACGAAAATGTCAGTATTCAGAGAATCGATTAAAAAGGTAGATTGAAAATGAAAGTATGTATGGTGGCATATACCTTTTATGAAGGTGATAACCGGGTAAGAAGGTATGCAGAAACATTGGTCAAACGGGGTGACTGTGTTGATGCGATTGTATTGCGTCAGGAAAGAGCAAAGGAATTACAGAATGTTGCTGGAGTTAATGTATATAAAATACAGCATAGAAATATAAATGAACATCTAAAAATAGAGTACCTGTTAAAGTTAATGCTGTTTCTGATCAAATCTTTTTATCATATCACCCGCCTTCATCTGAAAAATAGATATGATTTGATCCATGTTCATTCAGTTCCGGATTTCGAGGTGTTTGCAGCATTGGCTGCAAAACTGACAGGAGCTAAATTAATCCTGGATATACATGACATCGTACCTGAACTCTTTGCCAGCAAGTTTAATGCAAAAAAGGAATCATTGTTTTTCAGGATGCTGTTAATTGCAGAGAAACTATCAATTGGATTCTCGGATCATGTAATAGTTGCAAACCATATATGGTATGAAAGACTGATACAGAGATCTGTAAAAGAAAGAAAATGTACAGTAGTAATGAATTATCCGGATACAGAAATGTTCAGGAGAACAGAAAAAGGAAATAAAAAATCCGAAAATAAATTTGTCATGTTATATCCGGGAACACTAAGTATACACCAGGGACTGGAAACTGCCATTAATGCTGTAGAGCTTGTAAAGGATAAAATTCCGGAAATAGAATTTCATATTTACGGAAAAGGTACAGATGAAGAATACTTTTGCGATCTGGTTAAAAATAAAGGTCTCGAAAACAGGATTTACTTTAACCCGATCGTTCCAATAGAAAAACTTCCGGAAATAATTTGCAGCGCAGATGTGGGAATCGAGCCCAAAAAAAAGCATTCATTTGGTAATGAGGCTTTCAGTACGAAAATACTGGAATTTATGGCAATGGGAATACCGGTTATTGCATCGGATACAATGGTGCATAAGCACTATTTCAATGAAAAGATGGTTAAATTTTTTGAATCAGAAAATGCAATTGATCTGGCCGAAAAAATCCTGCTGCTGAAAAAAAATGAAAAAATACGGAAAGCACTGATAATTAATTCATTGAATTTCATGGAAAGAAACAACTGGGAAAAGAAAAAAACAATATATCTGAACCTGGTTGATAGAATCGTAAAAAATCAAAAAAAATATGGCAATGCTTATTATGGAAAATAAAAACCATAAACACATTTCAATAGGAATTCTGGTCCCGATAATCTGGATGATGAGAACGGCATCAAGGGGAATATCTTACTGGTTAAGTCCCGAAACAATGGCAAATGCAGAAATTGATTATTTACAGGGAAGTCCTCTTGACAGAAACTTTCTGATTATTCTGGAAATTCTTGGCCTGGCTGTACTTTTAAGCAGAAATATAAACTGGATAAAGTTCATCAAACAAAACAGATATCTGATAATTCTGTATGTTTTCATGGGAATAAGCATAATATGGTCCGATTTTCCCGGTGTTTCAATGAAAAGATGGATCAGAACAGCTGGTGACCTGATAATGGTTACAATACTTATTACAGAAACAGGATATTCATTTGCTATGCAGAAAATATTCAGGACTTGTGCATATTTTCTTGTTCCTGTTTCAGTTTACCTGATTAAATACAGAAGAGATCTTGGAGTATCTTATGATAATACTGGCGCGTTTGAAATGTGGATTGGGGTTACTACTCATAAAAACAGTTTAGGTCAGCTTGCTGCAATAAGTGCAATGTTTTTAACATGGGCTATTTTGACAAAAATATATGGAAAAAGATGGCTTGATATACCTGTTCTGATATCAGCGCTATGGCTTCTCAATGGATCAAGAACCGCAACAAGCAGAACATCTGTTGGAGTATTTGTTTTCGGAATAATTGTTCTGGGAATATTGCTAATTGTAAAATCAAATTATAAAGTGATCCAAACTGCACTTCTGGTAGTTGCCGCAGGTTATGTTTTGGGAACACTTTTGTCTCAGCATCTGTTTTCAAGTAACTTTATTCCTTTCCTGGTTGCTTCAACCGGTGGTGATCCTACATTAACCGGGAGAACATTTTTATGGGATGAACTCATGAAAATGGGATCTGATCAATGGATGTACGGATCCGGATTTGGTGCATTCTGGATAGGTAATATAAGCAATAACTTGTGGGAAATATTCAGATGGAATCCAGGCCAGGCACATAATGGATACATTGATGTTTATCTTGAATTGGGAGCTATTGGATTTATCCTTTTTCTGATATTCCTTGTATCTGTCGTCAAAAATATCCTGATAAATATTTCTCATGATTCAGATTATGGGCGCCTGAGAATGGTAATGTTTGCAATGATATTGATTTATAATGTTACGGAAAGCAGCTTCCTAAAGCCAACATCATTTCTGTGGTTTGTAATGTTAATGATATCTGTAAAAGCTGCAGAGCATTACCCTGGTGAGGAAACAGAAGCCGATAGAAAATTGAATAAAAAGAAAAGAAAAAACTTTGTACAATCGGTTTGAATGAACTTGTAAGAGGGAAATGGTATCAATGAAATATGTTATTATTACTCCTGCAAGGAATGAAGAAGCTTTTATTGAGAATACAATAAAATCAGTAATTTTACAAACTGTAAAACCTGTAAGATGGATAATTGTAAGTGACGGTTCGACAGATAATACAGATGGAATAGTAAAGAAATATGAAAACAGATATAAGTGGATTAAATTAATCAGGATGAATGATCATCCGGACAGGCAGTTCGCAGCTAAAGTACATTGTTTCAATGCAGGATATAAAAAGATAAACTGCTTGAACTATGATCTCATAGGAAATCTGGATGCAGATGTTACATTTGATTGTCAGTTTTTTGAATACCTTATAAAAAGATTCAAGGAAATACCGGATTTAGGCGTGGCAGGTACAACATTTCTTGAAAACGGGAAATTGATTTATGACTATAATCATGCAGACTTTAACCATGTTTCCGGTGCATGTCAGATATTCAGAAAAAAATGTTTTGAAAATATCGGCGGTTATATACCTATAAAAGGTGGAGGAATCGACTGGGTTGCTGTCACAACTGCGAGAATGAAAGGCTGGAAAACAAAAACATTTAATGAAAAAAGTTTCATACATCACAGGGTAATGGGCACTGCAAACAGGGGGTTATTGAAAACCCGTTTCCTGTATGGACAAAAAGATTATTATCTTGGTGGACATCCCCTCTGGGAAATTTTCAGGGGAATGTATCAAATGGCAAAAAAACCTTATGTTCTGGGAGGCTTAAACCTGATTGCCGGATATTTCTATTCATCACTTCTTAGAATTGAACGGCCTGTTTCACCTGAATTGATCTGTTTTCACAGAAAAGAGCAGATGCAGCGATTGAGGAAAATAGTACTGGGAAAAATAATGTCGCGTGTCTGAGAAATAATCATCAGAAACAGAAATGATGTCAGTCAGAACTTGTATATAATCAATAGCCATAAAAATAATTAATTGACAAAAAATTAAAAACCATGATTCCTGATTCTATGTATCATCCGGAACAGCTTAGAAGTCACGGCGTATCTTTTTAGATCATTTTAAATGGAAGGGGTATTAGAGATGCGATATTATGATATTGAGAACAGTTTATTGAAAGTAGAGAAATGGGTCGAAAATCATGATTATAAAAGTTATGAACCATTTGATGGGCTTACATCTTATCTAAGACCAATTACATTTGGAACTGTTATTGGTGAACGTCTTTTGCAGCAATTGGTTAGACAAGCTCCAATAAATCTGCGTCCAGTGTTGGGTGTAAAACCCCTTGAATCTACAAAAGGACGTGGATATATGGCATGGGGTTATCTGAAAAGGTTCAATGTCATAAAGAGAAAAGAATACATGGATAAAGCAGAAAAATGTCTGGACTGGCTTCTCAAAAATAAATCACCGGGATTCGAAAAGCCAAGTTGGGGAAATCATTTCGACTTTACAAGCAGGTCTGGAAAACTGCCAAAAAACGAACCAATAATTGTATGGACAAGCCTGATTGGGCAAGTGTTCCTTGATGCGTTTGAAAAGACAGGAGATAAAAGAAAGCTCAAAATTGCTGAAAAAATATGTGGGTGGATACTGGATTTACCCAGAGAATTGACAGACAGAGGTAATTGCATAAGTTATGTCGCCTACACACAGAGCTCCATTCATAATTCAAACATGTTAGGGGCTGCAATGCTGGCAAGAACTGCCAGATTCAATGGAAACAAAAATCTCAAAAAAGTTGCAAAAGAGGCAATGGAATACAGTTGCTCTCGACAGCTTCAAAATGGGGCATGGTATTACGGTGAAAAGGAAAATACGAGATGGATAGATAATTTCCACACGGGTTATAATCTTGATAGTCTGAAATGCTATATAGAAAGTACAGGCGACAAAACTTATGAAAAACAATTGAAAAGAGGATTCAATTTTTATAAAAAGACATTTTTTGAATCGGATGGAAGACCCAGATATTATGACAAGAGAGTATATCCTGTTGACATTCAATGTGCATCTCAGGCAATTGATACATTGGCAGAGTTTTCTGATTATGATGATGAAGCGATAGTGTTGGGAAGAAAAGTGGCAAAATGGACAATTGAGAACATGCAGGATGAAAAGGGCTTTTTTTATTACAGACAATTGCCGGGAATTAAAGCTAAAACGCCCATGCTTCACTGGGGACAGGCAACAATGTATAAAGCTTTGGCACATCTTCTGGAAAAAATTTAATTAAATCTGGTTAAATCAAGGCCGGATTCTGAACAGTTTTGTTTGTTTTTAGATTTCAGTAAACTAGATAATCGAAAAATTCAACAAAATATACTATTTGGAATCTGGTTCCGAAGAGAAACAACAAGGAATAATGATAACTATGATATGGCGGCTTAAAACAACTGCTTTGTTTATTAAACTTTAAACAGATTACCCTTTGTATTTGTTCACTGAGATTGCTCTGCTGATAAAATAAATGGTCAGAGCAACATCGAATTAAACCGGTTTATATAGCTTCAAAGAACATGCTTGCCTGTAAAAGTGTATTCATTCGGATAAACGAAAAGTTGCAAACAAAAGGGAAAATAAAATATACTTACTATTGTGAAAATTAACATAAGGCAAATTTAATGTTAAACTGGTAAAAAAAATAAAATTAATTGATCATTTGACAAAGTGTGTCACTTTGAGGGTCTGGCCATTGCATGTAAAAATTGCACTGAATAAAAAGAACAGATCCATGAGGGAATGCCAAGGTAAGAGACCGGGAGGTGATTATGTAAAAGGTGTTTGAAGAAAAATCGAAACTGGTTAATTGTTAAATTATGTTTTCACAGGGGGAAATTAGATGAAAATTATTTCTGGTGTTATTCTTTTGTTATTTTATTCATTGTCACTTGCAAGAGTGATTGATGCGAATAGCGGATCGAGAAACGATATAAACAACGCAATAAATGAGGCACAGACAGGAGATACTGTGATGATTCCTGCCGGGGATTTCTCATTTAACGGAGATTTAAGTTTCAAGGCTGGAATTACTATTATGGGTGCAGGACAGGATAGAACTATTATTCGAAGAACCGGCAACACGTCAAACTGGATGATGAGAATAGATGGATCGAATGGAGAGAGAGTAAGAATAACAGGTATGACAATAATCGGAAGAAGTCCGAGTACGTCACCGGGTATACGGCTTTCTGGTTCATGTAAAGATTTTAGAATTGATCATATTACATTTAAAAAATGTTTCAGCAGAGCTATTGAAGTACATGGTAATGCCAGAGGTGTAATTGATCACAATATATTCATAGATAATGAATACACGGCTGTTGTTGTTTACGGGGATGAATCTGCATCTTGGAACAGACCTTTGGCTCTGGGAACAGAACAGGCTGTTTTTGTAGAAGATAACTACTTTGAACATAAAAATATTCACAATCCAGGTATGGCTCATCACATTGCATCGAATAATGGGTCAAAATATGTATTCAGATATAATACAGTTAATGACGGGTATCTTAATGCTCAGGCAATTGATGCGCATGGGAACAAATTCGGTGGTGAAAGAGGCAGCAGAAGTTATGAAATATATAATAATAAATTGACAATAGAACACAGGTGGCTTGGAATGTGCATAAGAGGTGGAGACGGAGTCATTTTTGATAATGAAATGACAGGAGACCTGACCAGGCCGATAGATTTGATGCATGAGGGGAGAAATGGTGACGGTAATTGCAATTATCCATGTGTCGATCAAATAAGAGAACTGTATATGTGGGGAAATACCTATAACAGGAGTCCTGCTCCTGTAAATGTAAGGCACACCTCCATAATCAAAGAAAACAGAGATTTTTTTATGCATAGAAAACCGGGTTATGTTCCATTTACATACCCACATCCATTAACAGAAGAGTCAATTCCAACTTCGGTATTGAATAAGACCGCTGTTAACGGAAATAAAACGCTTGATCTTAAAAGCAGCATTAATGCATCAAAGATGCATAAAATTGAATACTCAATACCTGAAAATTATTCAAATGTACTCGTACAATTGAATGTTTATAATGCCAGAGGACAGCATGTAAGGACACTGGTAAATTCTGTATTGAATTCCGGTCAACATGAGATCCTTTGGGATGGATTGAATGATAACAGAGAACCATTGGCAAATGGAATATATACTCTGAAATTAAATGCTGCAAAAATGAATAAGTCAAGTTCAATCATGTTGTTCAGAAAATAAAAATCCGGAATAAATTAAATGCCCTCCCGACCCCAATTGATATTCAGGTAAAACCCTGTATCCTTCGTTGAGGCCTATAAGCTCATGGTTAAACGGATCAACAGGAATTACAAAAAGGGTTGGTCGATATGCAAAAGGTGGGAGGGGCAATTTTGAGTAAAGGAATTCATTATATCTGAGTGTGAAATATCCGGATTTATAGTTTACCAATATCCAGTCGGGATCGGGACTCGGAATTCGTGGGTCAGTATCGATTTGTTTTTTTCTGTTTCAATGATTCAGATACCGATTCTGGTAACGAATTCCGGCCCCAAAAAAAGCGACGAAATAGAATTCGCAAGTATACAACCCCTTTCTGCGAAAGTAACGTTCTCGCATGCTTACATTAACCCACTCTATTTAGATTTAATCAACCCCGAATAAATTGCTTACCAGATTCAACGGCGTAAAACTTGCTTTAATTGTTAATAGTATCTGAAATGTATGTAAGGATTATTCAATCGGCTAAAAAATATTATAAAAGGTGAGTGTATAATCAGGATTGTTTTCCGTATAAGCAAAGATATGCACCTAAGTAAAAGATCCTCCATGTAAACAAAACGAATCGTACTTTTCCTGTGATAAAATGGGAATTGGTCGTAAGAATAAGATGGAATAAATCTTGGAAGCATGTAGATCCTGGATAACAAAATGAGGATTGATAGAAAAGAAAAAGGCGGGGGAAATAATGGATAGTACAGATCTGCTTTTTCGCAGGCAGTTTATACTTGCGCCAAAGGAGTTGACCTCTTTTCGAAAATGGAAAAATGACAAATTAAGTAATGGGTATCATGTATCTGTTCATCCGGATCTTCAATACTTGCGAGTACAAAGGGGTGATGATTTCATAATATGTCTTGGATACATACTTGATCCTCTGAATCCATCATGGACAGACTCTGATATAATAAACCAGTTTTTCCGATTATTTAAAACAAAAAACGAATTATTTGATTATCTGAATACAAAAGGCGGGAGATATGTAATTATTGGGTATCTGAAAAAAGAATTTTTTATTCTCAATGATCCTGCAGGTTTCAGACAGGTTTTTTACATGTTCGATTCATCATCAGATTTATGGTGTGCGTCACAACCGGTAATAATTGCAGAAATGTTCGGATTAAGTAGTGATATAGAAGTTGAGAAAGATCTGTTATCTATCCCCTTGTTTAACAGGACAAATGAATACTGGTATCCTGGACAATTAACTGCATACAGAGAAATCAAACATTTAATACCAAATCACTATCTGAATATAAATTCAGGAAAGCAGATAAGATTCTGGCCTGAAGAAACAATAGGAAAAATTGATATTGATGAAGGGCTTGAAATTACTTCAGTTTTACTTCGAGGAATAATGGAGAGTGCATGCAGGCGGTTTAAAATGGCATTGGCAATAACTTCAGGACTGGACAGCAGAATATTACTGGCAGCCTGTAAAGATGTATGTAAATCAATCAACTATATTACACATACCCGTCCTGGCCTGGATACAAACTGTAATGATATCCGGTTGCCATCTGTAATGCTGAAGGAACTTGGTTTGAAACATGAAATTATAGGACATTCAGAGATAATCGATCCGGACTTCGAAAAATTCTTCAGACGAAATGTAACTATGGCAAGGAAAACTAAAGGACTAAATGCTTATGCAATATTTCGATATCTGAAAACAGTAAAAACCGAGATGATGGTTGCAAATGGGGTATGCGGTGAAATAACAAGACATTTTTACTTTTTACCAAAAGTAATATCTATAAATGGCAAATCGCTTGCTGCATTGGCCGGTATGTCTGGAAGTGAAATAGCTGTAGAACAATTTGAAAAATGGCTCTCAGAATCAAACGAAATATCAAAGACTGGAATTTCTTTGCTTGATCTGTTTTATTGGGAACAGAGATTGGGAAACTGGGCAGCTATGTCATACAGTGAATATGATATTGCGTTCGATAGTTTTTCTCCTATGAACTGCAGAAAACTGATTCAATGTATGCTTGAAACAGATAACAAATTCAGAAAGCCACCAAAATATATGTTTCATAAAATGCTTATTGAAAAAATGTGGCCGCAAACTGCTGAATTCAGCATAAATCCATCCGATAACATGGTGTCGGCCATAAAGACAAGAATTAAACGAACAACACTTCATCACATCTACAAAACAATAAAATACATTCCACATTCAACACTGTTTAACAAAGCCGGTGTACGATATGGTAATTGTGATAACGACAGGATTATTTCTTAAACAGGAATTATCCTGAAACCAATACCAATTCAGGGAATCAGTTTTATAATCAGGGTTAAACCTGCCTGAAGTAAATAAGTGAAAAACGGTCAGTTCGACGAGACAATGGATAAGGAGTTCTGAATTATGATAAAGGATATATACCAGAGGATCTTGAGAAAAATAGCTTATTCAGTTCCCGGTGGTTTCAGTATAAGGCCGATGCTGCACAGAATGCGTGGTGTTCATATCGGTAAAGATGTCTGGATAAGTCAATATGTTTATATTGATGAAATTCATCCTGAATCTGTTTTTATTGGAGATAATACGACTATTGGCTTAGGTACATTAATTATAGCACATTTTTACTGGGGCCCCAAAAAAAAGAACAATGATGGAAAGGTAAAGATAGAAAATGATGTATTTATAGGTCCGAACTGTGTAATACTTCCAGATGTTCATATAGGAAAAGAAGCAGTTATTCAGGCCGGGACTGTTGTATCACGGAATGTTCCATCAGGCACATTATGGGGTGCACCAAAAGCAGGTCCGATTGCAGGTGTTACTGTACCTTTGACAAAAAATTTCTCGTCTGATCAGTTTCGAAAGGGGCTCAGGCCACTGAATATAAACAGAGCATTGTAAAGGAAATATGTTACAGGAGAATGAATGTTAACCTGTACATAGATGTTTCAACTCAATGTTTTCCAAAAGAAGAGATGACGGGAAGAGCCACCTGTTTTTATTCTTCAATAAAAACAGGTAAAATCATTAATCTGGTTCTGATTGCAGACTGTTTTTGCAGGAGATAATCATTAAACAAATAACAACAGAACCAATTAATCCTCCCAGGGTGTTCAATATGAGATCCGAGAGCTGGGATGAACGAAATGGAAGATAAATCTGTAAAAATTCAATTGTAAAACTTATGAATGCGCATATTAATCCCGAAACAACAACACTTTTTACACATGAATTTAATCTGATAAACAAAAGATAACACAGAAGAGCTCCGAACGGAATAAATCCCAGTATATTGACTAAAACATCAGAAATATAGGAGTGATTGAATCGAAAATCTACCCATGGAGGAGTAAACGGAGATAAAACAGGCGGTCTGAATATCTGAGGTATTGATAATATCGCTTCACTTGATTTGTCGAACGATACTGTAAATGTTTTACCGGTTTTGGCATCCGATAAAGAATTGTCTGTTTTATATGAAGATTGATACTGGTAATGGGTTGTAATATCATTTTGTGAGAGAAAACGGTCGTAAAATGTTATTTCATATATCTGGCCATTCCATGAACCGGTACCATCCGGGGAATTACCTAAAATAATACCCTGAGCTTCTGAAAGATCGTTTATTACAACCGGTTTATTCCATCTGTGTACAATTTTATCATTTTTAAACAGAATAGTTTCATTTTTGGAACAGCAGAGTGTAAGCATTACCGGTTCTTCTGATTTAAATGCATCTTTGTAACCGAAATTGCCTTTATAACCGGTTTTGATATCATTAAATCGAAATAGTACGCCGGATTTCCACTGGCCGATTGTAAAAAAATCTGAATTGTTATTGTATATGGAAAAAATGTGGGGAACATTTCTGGTTGCATGGGAAAAAGTTTTCAGCCTTATTTGAACGGTAAAGGGTTTATTTAAAATCTGCACAAGTTTTTCGGGTATTGGGGAAATTAATGCAAACGATGGTTTTTTGAAGCTGATTAGCTGTTTGCTGGTGTCGATACAAGCCAGATTTTTTTCCATGAAATTAAACGGAAAAAGTCCGACGAACAATATGGCTAAGATCATCAACAGAAACACTGGGTACAAAAGTTCAGAAAAAAATTTTCTCATAATAACTCCCGGGTGTTTTAAATTACCATAATACTTTATCTTATTGTATTTTTCCAAAATATATGCCAGATTCTAATGATTTAAGTAAAACCGATCTTTTTGAAAGCAATCGTGAAGAGCTTTTACGTAAGACCGCACCTCTTGCTGATCGTATGCGCCCCAGGACACTTGATGAGTATATTGGGCAGGAACATATAATTGGAGCAGGGCGTCTTTTAAGAAGGGCTATTCAGATTGACCAGCTATCAAGTCTGATTTTTTATGGACCTCCCGGAACCGGCAAAACTACACTTGCCAGGATTATTGCAAATACGACCAAAGCACAGTTTCTCTCCATTAATGCAGTTTTAAGTGGTGTCAAGGATATCCGTGAATCTATTGATACTGCCAGGAAAACTTTATCTCTTTATGGGAGAAGGACAATACTGTTTATTGATGAAGTGCACAGATTTAACAAATCTCAACAGGATGCACTCTTACCGCATGTAGAAAACGGAACAATAATTCTGATTGGGGCTACAACCGAGAATCCTTACTTTGAAGTTAACAAGGCTCTTGTGTCCAGGTCGCGGATCTTTCAGTTAATACAGCTTACAGAAAAGGACCTCAAGGCAGTTGCTGTTCAGGCTGTTAATGATAAAGAAAGAGGTTACGGAAAGAAGAAGATAATCATAGAGGATGATGCACTTGATCATCTTGTAAAAGTAGCCAATGGAGATGCAAGAAGTGTTCTCAACGGACTCGAACTCGCTGTTGAAACAACAAAACCGGATAGTTCGGGGGTCATTCGCATATGCAGGGATATTGCTGAAGAATCGATTCAAAAACGGGCTGTTTTATATGATAAAGATGGTGATGTTCATTATGACACAATTTCTGCATTTATTAAATCCATACGCGGCTCAGATCCTGATGCAGCCCTTTATTGGATGTCGAAAATGATTTATGCAGGTGAGGACCCAAGGTTCATTTTTCGGCGCATGATGATCCTTGCCTGTGAAGACGTAGGGATGGCTGATCCAAAAGCGCTTGGGGTTGTAGTTGACTCCGCAAGAGCATTTGATTATGTCGGTTTGCCTGAAGGAAGATATCATCTCGCACATGCATGCCTTTATCTGGCAACTGCCCCGAAAAGTAATTCAAGCATGGCTTTCTTTGATGCTCTTGATGCAGTATCGAATGAGAACAAGGATGATATACCGGATCATTTACGGGATGCAAACAGGGACAAAAATGGATTGGGACATGGTGCCGGGTATCTCTATCCGCATGCCTATCGGGATCATTGGGTTGCACAGCAATATCTGCCATCTTCTTTACAAGGAAAAGTATTCTATCTGCCTTCCGATCAGGGATGCGAAAAGGAGACCGGACAGAGAGTAGCCAGATTTCGTGAAGCTCAACTGGAAGCGATGGTTGAAGACGATGATTCATCACCTTTGACATACGATGAGAAGACCGGAAAAAAGGAAAACCGGAGCAAAGAGTGGATAGACCGGTCTCTTGGAAACAGGGGCGTTCAGCTAGGTAAAATCAGAAAACAGGTCCTTTCCAGGGCTATGTTGAATAAGGACAGTCTTGTGCTTGATCTGAATGCTCGTACTGGAATGCTGACTTTTGAAGCTGCAAGGATTGCTGCTAATGGAGCTGTATGGGCTTTGGCACACGATAATAAATCATTTAAAACAGTAAAGGCTATTGCGGAACGGTTCGATTTGTTGTCCCGGCCACAGATCGTGTTATCATCAATGGATTCATTCGAAAAAGATTTAAAAACAGTTGCAGGAGAGAATGTCAGATTTGATGCAATTATTGGGCGAAATATCATTTCCAGATGTTCAGAAAAAAAGGAACTGTTTCTCCGGATTACAAAAATACTCAATAAAGGTGGTCGAATTGTTCTGGCAGAACCGGTTTCTTCAGAAGGTCAGAGATTATCAGATCTGATTGATCAGTCAAAAATTGATGCTGACCTGTTTAAGTATCTTACAGAAGCGCAGACAGAGCTTTTCTCTGATTGTTCCGATTCCATGGTAAACTGGAATTCTGATTCTCTTAAAAGTGAGTTTAACAATATTGATAAGATAGAGGTGTCTTATCACAGGCAGATTGAAAATATACAAAAAAGAATATCTGAAGCAGATATTGATTTCTGGTTCAGGACAACCGACATCTCAAAAAGGAGATCTTTGGGCAGTAGAATCGCTCAATATTGCAGTGAAAAGCAGTTTCAGAAACTTAAAGATGAAATTATCCTTCAGTTAAGCAATAAAATTGTCAATTGGAAAACTGTTTATTTGTATATTACTGCAGTCAAAAAATAGAAATGTCTGTTGCCCGGAATCGTTTTGACCGTAAACCTGAAATGCAAAATAAAACTGATCTGCAGGTATCGGTTATGACATTTTTCACAAAATAATACTTGATCTGAAATATTTTATACCTGAATGGAGACGATTAATTTACAGCTTGTCCCGCAGTGCGGGAATGAGCTGCAAGAGCGGCATTGAACAGAAAGGGCCTATGGCTGTGAAGGTCATAAGGTAATGGTGAATGGTGAATGAAGAAAATACAATCGTAATCGTATAACTGCATATTAGCGTTCTGGATCTGACACTTAATTCCAATGAAAGTCAATGCTTTCCTGTGATGGTTACAGGGCATGGTTGAGATACAAAAATGCTACAACATGCGCAAATTGATAATTAGTAATTAAATTATTATGGCGCCAACGTACGCGGGCGAAGTTGCTTTGGATTTTTATTGTTCAAGCAGTAAAGTTACAGGCCCGTCATTAACCAGTTCCACTTCCATCATTGCTCCGAATATACCGGTTTCGACCTTGCAGATCTGTTTTTTTAATTGTTTAATAAAATGGAGGTATAATTCTTCTCCTTTTTGCGGTGAAGCTGCTTCAATAAAACTTGGCCTGCGGCCTTTTCTGCAATCACCAAAAAGAGTAAACTGTGACACAACAAGCGCTTCACCATCAATATCCTTAAGTGAGAGATTCATTTTTCCGTTACTGTCGTTAAAAATACGAAGATCTGCACATTTGTTTGCAAGCCAGGAAGCTTTTTCAGCGGTATCGTCATGATGTACTCCTACAAGAAGGAGTACGCCTTTTTGGATTGATCCAATAACATTATTATCTACGGTTATTTTTGAACGGGATACTCTTTGTAAAACTATACGCATATTTACCAGAACTGGTTTAGAGGAAAAAACCGATCCCGAACTTTAATCCAAAACCACTCATTTTACGGCGTGCGACAAGATTATCGGTACGTTTGCGTGATACCTTTTTGGGATTGGACCAGAGATATTCCATTCCTGCAAAAATAGTGGAATTATTACTGAATGCAAAGTATGCGCTTGCACCTATTTTTCCGATCAAACCCATATACCATCCGTTTTCATCAAAACCGTTAGTCATTGCGTCGTCAGTTCTGATTGAATCGATACTGTTAGAATAATACATCGTATTAAGACCAATTTGTCCTGAAATTCCGGGATAAACAATAAGATCAGGCAACGGAGTAATTGATAGAAATGCTGTGATTGGGAAACAGAGTGTTTTTTGTTTGCTGTTAACCTGGGAAATGTTCCCGGCAATCACCTCTTCATCGGAGTAATTATTCCATAGGAAATTTATATCAGCTCCGATAGCAATTTTTCTGTCGATGATTCTTCCGATTTGCAGTGATGAGTTCCAGGCGGTTGGTTTTGAAGATTCCTTAAGAACATGTGGCCAGAGTGGCCCGATCTGAAGGTTTATTGTTTTTTCGGAAGCTTCAGCAAAGAAGTACAGTCCCGAAAAAGTGACTGCCAATAATGTTATAAGAATCTTTTTCATACACTCACTCCTCAATTGCTATCAAAATAGTGGATTTCAGAATTAATAACAACTTTCAAATCTATTATTGTGGTAGTTCGGGATACTGGATTTTCATTTTTTTATCCAAAAAAGGAAATGCATGGCTGAATGTGTGTTCAGTTTTCTTTTTTTATCCCGAAAAAGCAAAAAGATAGTCCGCCCCGAAATGAAAAACAGAACAGGTGAGGTTTGATTGATTTAATCCGGAAATGCAAAAATTATTCAGGAGTTTCTGTTATGTGAAAAAAGAGCTAATTAAAAAACGCGTCCGGCATTATTCTACCAGACGCGTTTTGTCGCTTTACCCATTGATTAGCAAGGAGAGGCCTTGCAACAAGGAGGTATATAAAAATTTAGTATTCAGATCGGATAAATGCAAGCTTTGGGAAGCCCTGTATTCCGGGCAAGTACTTGTAAAAAAAAATCTGAATGCATTTAATGTCTGTCTATCCAGACTGGAATGAAAAACCAAAGTATTGTAACAAATTGTTATCTTGTGCAATCTAATGTTACAGGTAGTATTTTCAATCAGAATACTTTCCGGAGGGTTTTATGAGAATAAAAAATTTGTTTGTGATTCTTTTGCCGATGATTTCAATTGGATGCTATACCCAGTTGGCTACTTTGGACTATTCTCCGCCTCAACAGGAGGTAATAACTGAAGTTGATTCAACCGGAGATACTGTTAAAATAATTCGGGAAGTCGATACGATTGTTTCCAGAGAAAAGGAAACCTGTGTCTGGGTTCGTGACTTAACAGGTTATCCCCGTTTGAAATGTTACTCGACATATTACCCCCGAACCTGGATAACCTACAGCAACACTCCCTGGTGGTACAGGAATGATCCGTTCTGGTATGATTATGATTACTGTCCCAGATACTACTATTATGATCCTTCATGTGGGTGTTGCAGATATATCGATAATTACAGATATCCCTACAGACGAGGAAGACACAATAGTGGAGGAAAAAGCTCTTCAGGTGGGTCATCATCTTCCTATACACCTCGTTCATCACGATCAAGAGGAGTTCCGGGATCAGGTTCTGCCATTCCATCATCCGGTTCATCCCAGACTACTGGTCAGTTAAATAAATCGTTGAACGATAATACAAAAAAGCAGGAAACTCAAATACCGGTCAGAAGTGGTAGAAGTGCAGGAGTTCCTGATCCGGGAACAGCGAGGCCTGTAGATAACCAAAAAAGTGAAACCAGAACAGGTTCTGTTCCATTGAATACAGGTGAATCCATAAGACCTGAGCAGGAGCAAAAATCGAGTACGCCGGTTAGAAGGGGCAGAAGTGCAGGGGTTCCCGATCCGCGTGATGTTAAACAATGATGTTAACGAAAATTGCACAGAATGAGGATGCATTTTTAACTCCTGATGTAAACGAAAAATTGAGGATTATCCATGAATCAGGAACGTATAAGGGAATCGTTACTATTCAGGTAACATTTAATTCGAAACGCCAAAACGATTATAAAAAGTTGAAATTTATGGAGTTTGGTTATGAAAAATAAAATTCAAATATTATTGCTGATATTTGTAATCAGTTCGGGTGCTGTTGCGTCATTAGACGTTAATGGAAGCATAAGAATTGCACAGCAAAGCGGTGTTGGTACTCGTGCTGCTGCGATGGCAAACAATTATGTTGCGTTATCAAACGATCTTTCAGGACTTTTCTGGAACCCTGCAGGAATCGCTTTTTCTCCTGTCAGAGAGTTCCAGACATCACTGGAAGGAACCAGACTCAACAGCGAATCGAAGTATTTTGGAACCGGGCAATTTGATGATATGCAACGAATGAAGATATCTGGTGCAGGTTTAATGATCGCTATTCCTGCAACACAGGGGGGACTTACTGTTGCGGGTGCATTCCAGAACCCGATTATCTTTGATGAAATTTCATCATACAAGGGACGTTATTTGGATATTGACAACAGGATAATTGAAGTAGAACATCAATTAAAAAATTCTGGTGGGCTTCGGTTGTGGAGCGCTGGTGTCGGTCTTCAGATAGCTCCTTCACTTGCAGCCGGATTAGCACTTTCTTTGATTTCTGGAAAAGATGATGCTGTGGATAATTACATGGATATAATAGATAATGATTTATACAGTGAAAATAATAAAATTGAAGGAAAGTATTTTGGCTATGATTTGCGGCTTGGCATGATGTATAGAACAGATCTTTTCGGGGCTGGAATAAGATTCTGTATTCCACAGATCATAAAACTGCGTGAGTGGAATAATGGTGACAGAATGGGTGAAGCGTTAATGTACAGTTCTTATTCAGGTGCAGGAGGTTTCAGTTTTTCATTGCCGTTTGTTACAGTGTCTGTTGAAGGGAGAGCGACACTGCCTCTGGATTATCTTTTTCCTTCCGAGCCTATTCCATCAAACAGTCAGGCAAGTCGTTTCAAAAAGGGTGGAGGAATCGGGCTTGAATTTCCGATGATAGTTGTTCCTGTTCTTTTGAGACTCGGATATTCTTATGATGATCTGGATCTTTATCAGTATGTGATTCGTTATGAAGACGAGAATGGCAGCAGGTTTTTTGATTGGCATGATAATTATGGATATGTTGATCAGGGCATCGAGGTTGATAAAAATCGTCAGCAGTTAACTGCGGGTCTTGGTTTTTTCAACAGTTCTGCCAGTTTTGATATATCTTACGGATATCAGTTCTGGAGCATAATTACCAGAAAAAATCTGAAGCAGGATTATAATACGCATCGTGTATCAACATCTTTGGCAATAAGGTTTTGACCTGCATGAAAAAAGTTACTATATATTCCGATGGCGCTTGTTCAGGTAATCCAGGTCCCGGAGGATATGGTGTTATATTAAGATGTAATAGTCACGAAAAAGAATTATCAGGCGGGTTTAAAAATACAACAAACAACCGTATGGAACTGATGGGTGCGATAAAGGGGCTTGAGGCTCTAAAAGAAACTTGTGAAGTTACCCTTGTGACAGACTCTCAGTATGTTGTTAATGCAATTGAAAAAGGATGGGCCAGGAAGTGGAAAGCTAATGGATGGATGCGCAACAAAACTGACAAGGCACTTAATTCGGATCTTTGGGATATATTGTTAACACTTGTTTCAAAGCACAAAGTAAGTTTCAAATGGGTACGCGGACATAAGGGACATCCTGAAAACGAAAGATGTGACAGATTAGCGGTTAATGCTGCATCAGGAAATGACCTCCCCGAAGATATCCGCAGATAAAACCAGAACTTTTTATCAGGATCTCCTGAGACGTTTTAGGATCTCTATAAATATGAGATGGTTACAGCTCCTGTAATTCATAAGTATAGGGATTTTTGGCCGAAATCTTTGGTTTGACTTATTTTCATTTCAGGAAGTAATTTTGTATGATACGTAATTGTTCCGGAATTTTGGGACAGTTATACCGGACTACCGATATTATACGTCAAAATATAAACCAGTTATCGTTAGTTTTATAAATTGTTTTGAATTAAAAGCTGATTAGAGCGCAGAAAGGATATTTCATGAGTACTCCTGTACTGGATATGATTCTCCGTTCAGGTCTGATGGGGCGGATTATCATCAGTATGTTAATGATATTGTCTTTGATTACATGGGCAATTATCTTCAATCGTTTTTTTGCTTTAAGCCGGATAAGAGCCGGAAACGGATTGTTTCGACGCATGTATGAGTCTTTGAAAAGAGTTTCTGATATTGAAAATATGGACAAAAAGGTACTTGAGTCGCCTATGGCGCAGATGGGTCGGGCCGGAGCATCTGAATATCGCAGGATACTTGAAGACGCGCGGTCGCATACAGGAGTAAAAGACTGGTCTTTTTTTCTTCAAAATCAATTCACAATGGCTCAGGATAAACTGGAAAGTATATTTACGGCTCTAATTCAGCCATTCGACAAGGGCGTTTTTCTTCTGGCAATGATAAGCAGTATTGCTCCGTTTATGGGACTGCTTGGAACAGTTTGGGGTATTATGAACTCCTTTTATGAAATCGGGAATCAGGGATCAGCCAGTTTGCCTGTAGTTGCGCCTGGTATAGCTGAAGCATTGATTACTACAATTGTGGGACTTGCAGTTGCGATTCCGGCGTTGTTTTTTTACAACTATTTTAATCATCGAGCCGAACGGATTGAAAATGAGATGGATGAGTTTAAGGATGTTCTTCTTGTTCGTGTTAAAAGAGAAATCTTTAACCTGTTATATACTGAACGCCCATCAAAACCATCCGGTATAAAAGCTGATAGCAGATAGGACCAGGATTAAAGATGAGTAAAAAGAGAAGAGCCCGCCGCCGTCATGTGATCAGTGAATTGAATCTTACAAATCTGATTGATGTGGTATTTGCATTGCTCATAATTTTCATGATAACAGCACCCATGATGACACAGGGGGTTCAGGTCGATTTGCCCAAAACAGATTCAGAAAATGTGGAAGTCAACCAGTCAATTCAGGTTTCCATTAATGGGCGAAATGAGATCTTTATTGACCAGGAGAAAGTTTCTCTTGTAGATTTCAAGCGTGAATTCAAGAGCGTATTTGCAAGTCAAACAGAAATACCGGTTTTTATTAATGCTGATTCCAGAGTTCCCTATGGACTTGTAATGAAGGTGATTTCTGAAATACAGAATGCTGGTGTTGTAAAACTTGGATTTTTAACTGCTCCTATGGACGTGGCAGGCGGGTATTGATGGCCTATATGGTTCCGGAAATTAAAAGGGAAACCTGTAGAGAAGCATCATTTGGTTTAGTATTGGGAATATCAGTTGCCTTTCATATCCTGATACTGGTAATTATTCCGATAATAACAAAACTGTTATGGAAACCGACCAGGTTTGAAAGGCCAAAGACTTTTCAACTTGTCAGTACGCCTTTGCCTCCTGCACCGGCGAAAAAGGTTCCTGTAAAAAAGGAGGCACCAAGGCAAAGGATGCCTATAAAGGAAACAGAACCACAGCCTAAAAAGCTTCCGACTGAAAAAAAGATAACGCCAAAAAAGCAGGATGCGCAGCGGAAAAAGGAGGCTGCAAGGCCTATTGAAGAGAACCTTGACGAACTGGCGTCAATACTTGATGAAATTCCAGCTCCGGCACAAGTCGCTGCTGTGGGGGATTTTAAATATCACTGGTATCTGATGAATGTTCAGCAAAAACTTGAGAGAAACTGGAATCCACCAAGAAAAGATGATAAATTGAAGGTCGAGGTTTCCTTTACCATATTTACTGATGGTTCGATATCGGAGCCTTCTATCCGGCACTCTTCAGGAAACAGCTCGCTGGATAATCTGGCTATCAGGGCTGTTAAACTTGCAGCCCCTTTTGGTAAACTGCCTCCGGGATTTTCCGGAAATAAAATCGATCTTAATTGTACACTTATCCCAACAAGGAAGTAACAGGAAATAATAATGAAAAAACCGAGAATTCTGATAATCATACTGTTTATCTTCACAAATGTGCTTTATGCAGAAGAATTCGACCTGAATGTCTATGCTTCCAAATTCGACAGTATTCCGATAGGCATCATCGATTTCAGTTCTACCGGTACCAGGCTTAAAAAAGATCAGCCACACGAGATTATTGCGCAAGACCTTGATTTCTGTGGAAGATTCAATGTGGTAACTGTATCTCAATATGACAGTGCTGTTTTTGCAGATGCAAGTGCAGGAATCTATGTTGATGGAGAATATACTGTTGAAGGTAGTGAAACTGTTATTAATTGTTATTTACGTGATGTCGCAAGCCAGGAATTGATTATCGGAAAAAAGTACAAAGGTGAGCAAAATGTGGTCAGGGCAATGATGCACAGGTATTGCAATGAGCTTGTGGAGATGCTTTTTGGAGACAGAGGTATTTTTGAATCCAAAATATTATATGTTAAATCCAGTAATGGAAAGCGGGATATCGCCATAATGGATTTTGACGGTTATAATCACAGGCAGATTACAAAAAATAATGTTGTCAATATATTCCCGGCGTTTGTTACAAAAAATTCCATGATATGGACTTCATACGAGCGCGGGAAACCGGATCTGTATATCGGATCTGTTGCAGATGGATCATCAAAACTGTTCATTTATAGCAAGGCCGTGGAGTCATCACCTGCTGTTTCTCCTGTAGATGGAACCGTAGCTTATGCATCATCAAGAAACGGAAATATGGATGTTTACATATGCAATTCAGACAAAACCAATGTACGTCAGCTTACTGTTCATTACGGGGTAGATACGTCACCGGCATGGTCACCGAACGGATATCAGATCGCATTTACCTCAGACCGAAGCGGTAATCCTCAGATTTATGTAATGGACTCTGATGGTGCTAATCAGCATAGGGTTACTTTTGAGCATAAGTATGCAGATTCTCCGTCATGGTCTCCCAAAGGTGACAAGATTGCATATATGGCAATGGGTGAAAACGGAAAATTTGATATCTGGACAATTGCTCCGGATGGTACAAATCCTCAAAAAGTAACAAGTATTTCCGGACATAACGAGTATCCAAAATGGGCACCGGATGGCTCCCTGATTGCCTTTGTGAATGCTACCGGCAGTTATAGCGATCTGTATGTTGTCAAGGCGGATGGAAGCAGGGTACGAAGAGTTACAAAAAGAGGTGACGTAAAAATGCCAGACTGGTCGGGCTTTTAATATGGTATTTTTATGATTAAAAAAAGATCTGTATCAGTGCTGTTTTTTTTATTTTCCATAATGATTGTTTTGTCATGTTCTCATAGCTTACAATCAAAAAAACAGCAGAGTGATTTCAACTTAACCAAAAGTAAAGACAAACACACTGTTGTTCCGGAAAACGAACTTTTTGCATCAGTAGATACTACCGACGAGGCGGTGTTTACAGAAGCTCAGTTGATTGAATCGCTTTTGCAAAAAGCAAACGAGGTTCTGAAACCTGTTTATTTTGAATATAACAGTTTTCAACTGGATCAGGATGCAGTTGAGTTGTTGGTAAAAATTGCTGAATTCCTGAAAGAAAATCCGGGTATTCGTGTTCTGGTGCAGGGACACTGCGACGAACGAGGGTCTTCGGAGTATAATATGGGATTAGGTGAAAATAGGGCGAAAGTGGTAAAAGAGTATCTAATAAATTGTGGTATCAATTCTATTAGAGTTGAAATTACTTCTTATGGGAAAGAAAAACCGGTAATACTGAACTGTAATGATCAACAGTGCCACTCAAAAAATCGCCGTTGTGAATTTGTTCCTCTAACGAGATAAAAGTGAAAGGCAGATTTCATGAAAAGAATTTTTAAACTTATAACCGTGGTTTTTGCACTTCTTGGTTTGGGAGGATGCAGTCATATTACGATGCTCAGGACTCAGGAACTTAGAGAAGTACAAACCAGAGTCGATTCGCTTCATACCGAGCTGGTATCTGTTCATGAAAAAATTGAAGAGAGTCAGAAAACGCAGATAGAAATGTTACGCCTTTTACGTGCCGATCAGCAAGTACGGTTTAATGAGTTGGATCGCAAGATATCTGCAGTTGAAGGGAATGTTTCTGAAAGTCATTACAAACTATCAAGAATAGACGAAAAAACTGCAGAATTCAAAAAGCAGTTTGAAGCCAAACTTATAGCGGATTCTACATCCGCAGGAATCCAGAATTCAGAAATAGAAAAACTCTTTCAGATAGCAAAAACTGATTTTAATGCAGGTAGATATGATATTGCCAAATCCGGGTTTGAAGACCTCATAACACAGTATCCCGAATCAAATCTTGTAGAAAATGCAGAGTATTGGATAGCAGAGTGTTTTTATGCCAAAAGGGATTACAATAATGCCGGGAAACGCTATATAGGGTATATAAAAAAATATCCTGATGGAGAAAAAATGAGTGTTACCCTGTACAAACTTGGTTTAACTTATGAAAAGCTGAATAAAGTAAAATCAAAAAATATGGTCTGGAAAAAACTGCTTGATCAATACCCCGAATCCCAGGAGGCTAAAATGGTCAAGGTACAGATGGAAGGATAGCCAGTCCGGAAATTTCCATCGGCTTTAACTTTATCCAATCAGACAATTTCTGTTCGTGAAAAAACAGGACGGGAATATATAATATTACAGCGGGACATTAATTACCGATGGCGCTGCATCTGGATGTCTGGTTATAACAGCACAATGGTTTACAGTTGCTTTGCGTCCGTTTGTGATATGTTAATACAGTTTTAGAATCTTCAGGTTTCTGCGTTTAGAATATAAAAAAAAATGATGCTGTTTCAACCCGGCTTATAACAGTTTCACCCTCGAAAGGAACACTTTTGTTTTCTGCAAGAGCTTGTTCATAATTAAACATATAACAATCTTCAAAAATTATTTAATTGCTGTTTCCACTTTCGGCTAAATCGTATGGTACACATCTTGCTTAAAAATCATGGTTTTGAAAATAATTGTCAATATGATTCTCAACTGAAAACTGTTTCCGGATTTATAAATCTGTCGGGGGTTAATATTTGATAGATACCAGGCTGATACTTGTCGAAGGGATAACAGGAACAGGGAAATCTACTACTGCACAGAATCTTTTTTTGAAGCTTCGCTCTCAAAATCAACGTGTAAAATGGTTTCATGAGGAAGAGAAAGCTCATCCCCTTTTTTACCCCGACTGGAATATA
Source organism: Fibrobacter sp. (assembly GCA_012728995.1). GTDB lineage: Bacteria > Fibrobacterota > Chitinivibrionia > Chitinivibrionales > Chitinispirillaceae > JAAYEB01. Next base: position 40,389 of record JAAYEB010000200.1, read on the forward strand.
CAGTGGATCAGAACCGCTGACAAATTATCAAATTTCATTC
>JAAYEB010000201.1 GCA_012728995.1 Fibrobacter sp.
TGCCAATGAGTATGTTCACAGACTTTTTAATAACAATAATACTGTAACATCTCATACCACCTTGTTGCGGCTCAGAAACTTCTTACCTGTGAAAAAACCAGTTTATCATTTCTTTTTGATGCAAATCAAACACGACCACATATTCAGAAAAAGCCAGGATAGTGTGTAATGGTACACAAATTGCAAACAAACAACAATCAGTAGTACCCAATAAAACGGATCGTTGTAACCAGAGCTTTTGAATTGCCTGGAATGCTTTCCAAAAAAAATTTTACAAATTGTGCAAAAAAGTTCCTGATCACAGTTATGCAGTGCAAAGTTTTCCAGATACTACCGAAACAGAATATTTCTTAACCAGTTAACAGGAAATCTATATGAAATTGATTTTTTTGTCATTATTAGCTTTATTTCTTAATTCCGAACTGTTTAGCCAGGAAAACGAAAACGAACCGGCTACTGAAGTGCCGTTGTTTGAAGCAGGTGTATTATTGGGAGAACCTGTAGGTATCAGCATAAAATACTGGTATTCAAAAATCAGTGCAGCAGATCTGGGAGCAGCCTGGTCTTTTACTGAAAATGGCATTTTTGAACTTTTCGCTGATTACCTTATACATTTCCTTCACATTGAGACTGACTACGGATTATTTCCGATATTTACAGGTCCAGGCCTTACATTGCGAATTGGAAACGACTGGTTTTTTGGAGCACAATTGCCAGTTGGTACAGAATGGATCATAAAAACAATCCCTTTTACAATTACTGCTGAAATCATCCCACAATGGCAATTGATACCAGAAAATAAATTTGTAATGGCTGGCGGATTAGCCCTGAGATTGAGATTTGGAACTGTCAGGTAAATTTTTGATAATGATAATAAACCTGTTTTTTTTTAAATAACAACTATTTACGATTCCCTTTTTAAATTCTTTAACAGTTTAACTTTTTTGCATACTTCTTCTTTGTTCTTTTCATCTGTTAATTGTGGGTCTTTTAATTTAAAATAAAGCTCACACGGCAACTCGTTACATTCCCCACAATTAGTTAAGCCTCTGGAATTAACTGCACAATCATAAATTGGGCAAATCCCATTATCATCAACAAAAGCTGCCCAGAAAACTTTCCCTTTTAAAATAGAGCAGCCTTTGCATTCACCATAATAATGGTTACATTCTGAACACTTACCTCCACACACTTCCGGACATCTATCCATATATTTCTCCAGATTAAGGTAAATTTCAGGATACAAATATTCAAACATTAAAAGATCTGGTAAATTTTGAAATTGCAAATTTTTTATTATCAATATAATATTAAAAATATCTTTTATTAAGATAGATGTTTTTTATGATTATAAGCAATTTTTTTATCAATTTAAAAAATATACCCGATAAGTATTCCTGTTTTCAGAAAATAAATTTTTTGAGTTGTTCAATTTGCGAATTTCCAATATGTTTATTATTTATTTGCTTTGGTATTTTAATTGCTGATTTAAATGGCAGCATATAAGGAGAGGATGTATGTACTCAGTATCCAGACATCTAAAAAACCAGAGGTTGTTTTTTTTAACCGGTAAAACTATGGATTACAAGTGGCGCATACAACAACTGGATCTTTTGGAGAATATGCTACTGAGTGGTTCTGAAGACATTTTAAATAGTCTTTATCTGGATATGCACAAACCTCCTGCTGAAGCTTACGCCAGCGAAATAGCTCCTGTATTGTCTGATATCCGTTATGCTAAAAAGAATTTGCGTTTCTGGATGAACCCTAAACGATTGGATATACCTTTTCTTAACCTGTTTACTAAAGGCATTCAGTATCTTCAGCCATTTGGAATTATTTTGATTATTGGCCCATGGAACTATCCTTTTGGCCTGTTACTCAAGCCTCTCGTTTTTGCCATAAGCGCTGGTAATTGTGTGCTTGTTAAACCTTCAGAATTCGCTCCAGCAAGTTCAAGAGTTATAACCGATTTAATTAACAAAACTTTTAACAATTTATCTATTGCCTGTTTTGAAGGTAATATAAATAGCACTTTGCAGGTTATTAAAAATGAGGAAGTGGACAGGGTATTTTTTTGCGGGGGAGAGATCACTGGTAGAAATGTAATGCAATCCTGCACCAGAAATCTTATTGACCACAAACATGAAAATTATTGTCTCAATCCATGTATTATCGATATAGATGTACCTGTAAAAACAACTGCCCGACGGATTGCATCTGGTAAATTTTTTAATGCAGGACAAACCAACTTCGCACCAAATATCTGCTTCATACATAAAAAAATCAAAAATGAATTCACACACTCTCTTACTGAGGTTCTAAATCAATTTTATGGTCCTACTCCACGCCATTCAACAGCATTTGCACGCATAATAAACAAAATCCATTTTCATCGGATCAAAACTTTGTTACGATCCAGTAACGGAAAAGTAATTGAAGGTGGAATCCTGGATGAAGAAAGCCTTTATATTTCACCAACTCTAATTGAAATTGAAAATAACAACGACCCTCTCTTTTATGATAATATTTTTGGCCCGGTCCTGCCATTAATTTATTATGACAGTATTGATGAAGTTATAAAAACGTTAAGACAAAAATCACCGCTTCATTCAATCTCACTCTTTACAGTGAATAGTGCATGTAAAGAACTGGTCCGGGGAGGCATCGTTTCAGAAAATTACTGTGTTAACGGAATCCCGCATTTTATGGCAAACAACTTCGGTTCTTTTGAAACAATACCGAAAAAAGATATGATTACATATCGCAGTAATACAACTATTGACACATTCAGTTTCAAAAGATCTGAAATTCAGAAACCTTTTTTTCCCGATTTGAAAATTTTTTATCCACCGTACAATGTTCCTCTGTGGCTAATGAAAAAAACAGCAAATACAATAATCTTGTAATTGTTGATGAAAACTTTTTTGTTTACTAAAGATCAACATTGTCTAAGGAACACATTTTGCGATTCACTTGATTTATTCATTATAAAAGCTTGTTAAAAGGTATGAAAGTGGATAAATATGTTCATGAAAAAGTTTTATCTTTTTCTCTGCTAATACTGATTCTATGCAGTTGCGGCCGAACGGTAAATATTAAAATACCTGAAAATGAAATAAGAGATGATCTTCAACAAAAGTTTCCAGAATCTCAAACTTATGGTGGAATTGCACAAGTAACCCTTCAAAACCCATCATTAATGTTAGGCAGAAGTAAAAATCTTCTTACTATTGGAATCGACGCAGTAATAACGCCGAGAGAATTAGGTGTAATCGAAATCAGCAGCGGTAGAGTTGTTTTCTCGAGCAGTCTTGATTTTGACAACAGAACCGGACGATTCTTTTTCAGTGATGTTGAGGTTGATTCAATCATCATTGATTTAAGTACACTTGAATCTAGGATTCAACGAGGAATAAGGGAATTAATTCGTGAACTACTACGAAGTAATCTCGAAAACTCCACTTTCTATATATTGGAACCATCAGATGTCAGAACATCAATAGCAAAACTGTTTATACGAAATGTTACCATTGAAGATGATGGGATATTGGTAACGATGAGTTATAATTAAATCCCGAACGGTAGCTAATTTAACTAAAACTTTAGCCCTCTACTAAAGATCGATACATGAGATTTATTATTTCGGCTTCAGCGAATAAAAACTTTTTTAAATACAGATTAATTTTTGATTTCCATTCAAGCCAAAAAAGATTTATATTATAAATCTTTTTTGGATAAAACGGGGTGTAGCGCAGTCTGGTAGCGCACTTGGTTTGGGACCAAGGTGTCGGGGGTTCAAATCCCTCCACCCCGACCATATATAATCAAGCATCAGAATCTATTTCAATAATGCCCCTGTAGCTCAGTTGGATAGAGCAACTGCCTTCTAAGCAGTGGGCCACAGGTTCGAATCCTGTCAGGGGTATTTTGTTGTTTTATCCTTCCGAATCGCTAAAACAGCCAAAAAAAACCGACATGATTTTGTAATCCATTATTAAAATGGTGACCTCTGAGCATAATCGAAGGATTCTCTACATAGTTATTCTCTTTTTGCTGTCAGTTTCTCATAATATATCATCATAAACCATCTTTGCTACAATTCCTGCAAGTTCAACTCTATGAAACGGTTTACGTAAGAATCCAGATACCCCCAATTTTTTTAATGAATCAAGATCGTCCTCCCTTGAAAACCCCGATGAAATTACTACCGGTATCAAAGGGTTTAGTTTATGGATCGCCAAAAACGTCTCTCGACCTCCCATTACAGGCATAATCATATCAAGGATTACGAGCCGAATCTCGTCACGGTGTTCCTTATATATTTCGATACCTTTTTTTCCGTTTTCAGCCAAAAGAACTTTATATCCGAGTTTTGAAAGAATAGTCAAAGCAACAGTCTGAACAAGCTCTTCATCATCAACAATAAGTATAGTACCACTACCATGTGGAACAACCTGTTCCTCTACTGGCTGACCCTGTTTTTGTCCTGAGAAAGGTAAATAAACATGGAAAACAGTACCCTGGCCAATTTCGGAATATACCGTGATTGCACCATTATGATCCTGAATGGTACCATAAACAGCAGCCAATCCCAATCCAGTACCTTTACCTGGTTCTTTTGTTGTAAAAAATGGTTCAAAAATCCGGGCAATCACCTCTGGTGTCATACCACGCCCGTTATCTCTTACACTTATTTCTACATAAGTACCTGGAGAAAGTTCAAAGGGAGAAAGTTCACAATAATCGCTGGTCAATTCAACTGTACTTAGGGAAAAAACAATTCTGCCACCATCAGACATGGCATGAGCTGCGTTTATCCCCAGATTCATAAATACATTTTGCAAAAACGCACCATCACCGGTTACAAAAGCAGATTCAAGTTGAAACTGCTTTTCTACTACAATTCTTTTATCAATGGTATGGCGAAGTATTTCAACCGTATCACTTAAAACTGTAACTATATCCAGCGGTTTCTTAAAAGTTGTATCTTTTCTTGAAAAAGCAAGAAGTTTTCTGGTCAATTCACCTGCCTTTTCTGCAGAACTCAGGATAAGATCCAAATACTTTCTGCGTAAATCAGCAGACAAGGTTTCATCCTGTAAAAGTTCTGCTCCCCCAATAATCCCGGATAAGGAGTTGTTGAAATCATGGGCAATTCCTCCTGCCAGTGTTCCAATCGATTCCATTTTTTGAATTTGTACGAAATTTTTCTGCAACTGTTTTTTTTCTTCCATTGCTTTTCGAATCTGTGAAATATCACGCACTATCGCTTCAAATCCTGCAGGTTCTCCATATTCATCCAGAAGTTTTCGAGCATTTATCGATACCCACAAATATGTCCCATCCTTTTTCTTTAACTCAGCTTCAAAGTTATTTATTGAGCCGATTTTATTCATTAACATATGAAACGCAGTGAATGAACCGGCATCTTTGAAATAATGTTCAATTTTTTTTCCAGACAATTCATTTGGAGAATAACCCAACTTTTTTTTACATGATGGTGATATGATTTCAATTTTTCCATCACAATCAGTTCTAAAACTTACATCAATTAGACTTTCAAAAAGCTCTCTATATCTTTTTTCAGAAACTTTTAATTCACTTTTGATTTTATAGCGATACTCCTCAAGAGCCAAAAGCAAACCTGTCAGGAAAACCCCTAAAAAAACGGCAGATCCATATGGAACAGCCATTTTTTGAAGTAGTTGATAGCCGGTATGAAGATTGTTTAGAGGAAGAAAACCAGGAAGAACAAATGCCGTTGCAATAACTGAAGCCAGTGCGGCTTTATTTATTGTATCAATTTTTTTACGGTTATAGAAAATAAAAGATCCTGCAATTGCAGAGAGAGCCAGCCCCAAACAACCACCAAATACTCCCATCCCCCCAAGATAAATTCGGTATGATCCTGCAATGATAGTGCTGATCAAACCAGTAATCGGACCACTAAAAGCACCTGCAAGAATAACAATCGCATTACGCTGATCTACAACCACCCCTTCATAAACCGGAATCTTGACCTGCATACAGATAAGAGCAGCTGTTCCGAAAACCAGACCCATTACCATCTGACGAAGAGCTTTTCGCTTTTTGTCAATTAATCCATTGAGATAACTGTAAGCTGCAACCAATACTATGAAAACAGCAAGATTGTCAAAAAGGCCCAAAAAGAGTAAAGATCCCCCAACCATGGATCTGCCCCGATTCAAAAAAGCAAACAAATGATGAATAACATATTCTTTAACTTTGTATAAATAATCTGAATTTCATAGTTTAACAAATAATTTTAATTGTAATAATAAATTATATATGAATATAATAGTTATTTCAATATTTAGATATGAATATTAATTTGATATTGCGGTATGATTTATAAAATTTATTTAATCTCATCAGAAAAATCGGCTTTTTTATGAACCACATCGACTAGCAATATTGAAAACAGTAAGAACAGCACCATTTCTTGGAAACTATCATAGGTTCATAATACATATAAAGAACCTAAATAGGTGCCTTTTCTTTCAAGGCTTTTACAGCATCAGATTTACCAATAACAATCAGATAATCTCCAGACTCAAGGTGCTCAGAGGGATTAATAGTTGTTATTTGTTGTACTCCCCTGCGAATACCAACCAGAGTGACTCCATATTTTTGTCTGAATTGTATACCGGCAACAGATTTCCCGGAAATCTCCGAGTTATCAGACATCTCTATTTCTGCAATTTCAAAATTCCTTTTGTTTTCAGTGTCTATTTGTAATTTTAACTGATTCAACATACTTTCAGCATCCTTTAATGATGCAGGTGGCCCCATTATTAAAAGAATATCTGCCGGAAAGATTCGAAAATCCGGTTTCGGCTCATAATAAATCGTTCCTCCCCTGCTGACAGCCAGAATTGAAATTCCAGCTGAAGACAACGAAAGGTCCCTTATTTCCTGTCCCACAACTGACGCATCAGAACGTATACGTACCTGAAGAAACGAGATAGGCCAGTTAATGATTTCAGGAAGAAACTCTATTGCATAAGTTAAAGTATCTGCGGCCCGTTCTGATGCATCTATAAAAGGCCGGAATACAAGATGAGCTCCGGCCTGTTCAAACACCTGTGCTTCATCGTTGCTAATAGCTGTCAATGCCAGTCTGTTACCATAGTTTTTAGCTTTCAAATTGTTTATCATAGACATGTTCATCTCTTGTGAACGAATTGTACTGATTACCCATTGTGCACTATTCAATGGTAACTGATCATAGAGCTCCTGGTTAGCAATATCACCATATACAACGGGTACACCTTTTTTGCGCCACCCTTCAAGTGCTCCAGGATCAAAGTCAACACCAACTATTTTTTTATTCCGCCTCAATAAATATTCCATCAATCCACTTCCATAATTACCTAATCCGGCAAGAATAATATCTACAGGACCAAAACCATCTTTTAATGTATCAATCGCAGCCTCACGATACGGATTATGTTTTTCAAAAATTTTAAGAGGTTTTGAAAGCAGATTATATAATTGACCTGAATATAAAATCATATAGGTAGAAGTAAATATTGTTATGACGCCTACAAGAGTTATCAAGCCCATTGTTTCATTTGAAATATGTCCCAAATTCAGACCTAATGCTGCTACAATAAGGGAGAACTCGCTTATTTGTGCAACTGTAAGACCTGCTAAAAAACCTGTTCGCCTTCGGTACCCCATCAATCCCATGATTACAAGTACAATAAGAGGATTACCTATCAAAACAAATATTGAAAATACCAGAGACCTTCCGATCTGAGTACTTACTGTTGACCAGTCCAGACGCGCTCCAAGACTGATAAAGAAAAACAACAGGAGAAAATCTCTTATACTTGTAAGACGCCCTCCTATAGAATCACGGTACTCAGTGGAAGCCAGTGAGACTCCGGCCAGAAAAGCTCCTACTTCCTTGCTAAATCCCAACAATTCACTTCCTGCACCAAGAAATACTGCCCAGGCTATCGCAAAGAGAGTTAACAGTTCCATTGAGTGTGCAAGCTGTTTGGTAAGATATGGTATTATGTATTTCATTACTATAGCAATACCAATCAGAAACACTAACCCCTTAAACCCCAATAAGAGTATTCAAATATAAGCTGTTTCTTCTTTTGCAATCGATGAACCAAAAGTTGTCAAACCAACAAGCGCCAGTATGGCTGCTATATCCTGAACAATTAAAAAACCTATTGCTATTTGCCCATGTAGAGAATCGATCTCTTTTTTTTCTGATAACAGCTTAACAATAATAATCGTACTTGAAAATGTAAGTGCAACAGCTACGTAAGCCGCATTCAAAGGTGTAATACCAATTAAAATTGCAATCGTAAAACCAATTATTGAAGTGAAAACAATCTGGCCAAGTCCGGTTGCCAGTGCAACCGGGCCGGTTGTACGAATGAGGTTCAGATCCAGCTTAAGCCCTACAATAAATAACAATACAGATATTCCAATATCAGCAAGCAGTTCAATCTGTTCATAACTGTGGATTATCCCCAAAACAGAAGGTCGCCAGAATACCGGTTGCCAGAAACATTATTATTAAAGGCTGACGTAATCTTTGCCCGATTATTCCTGCCAGTGTAGCAAGTCCCAAAATCGCAGCAATTTCAGCAAATGTACTCCCATTTATCATTTTTTAACATCCCTGATTTCAAATAAGAAACATTATTACTTTTGGATTCTTTGTGAACGATTCTTTGATTCATAAAATCCAGAGTAGGTTTGTAGAACAACCATAGCAGATCATCCCAAGTCACTAATTGCAAAATATATTTTGCGATTTTACTGCTTCTCCAAAATTTCAAGTATGTAATTTAATTCTTACTTTCACAACTAATATTTCATCACTCTTGTCCAAAATAAATATTATTGCAGCAATGTTGCTGCTTGAGCTGTTTAAAAGACATTCGAATTTTCATGGGAGATCTATACGACCCGGGTGTCATTGATGCATTCAGATCAAAATCATCTTCGATAATTCCATTTGTGGGGTTTTTCAATCCCTTATATCACAAACTCAAGAGTTTTTCCGCTCCGTAATGTACCGGCAAATTTTTCTGACGAGGCATAATTTTTATTACAATCCATTCTTTACTGCTTTTGGGGTCTGTCAGCTTTATGTTTAGCAACAGAAACAATCATTGCGGTTAGAATTTCGAAGGGGTAATAAAATGAAAGAAACTCCGCCGGGGGAGATCGGCGGAGTAGCTGCAAACACGGATACAGATTATCCGTATAGGGAAATTAGATTTATTGTGATCAAACAAGACCACGTTCAATTTGTTGATTAATTTTTTATAAACGTTCAATAAATAAATTTTTTATTAAACAATAGCCTGAGTTTATCTCTACAAACAGTAACCATAACCTAATTCTTAATAATTAATGTGCCAATTTCTGTGAAGCAGGTGAAGTAAAGAAACAGTCTTCATTTAGGTTTAAGTTAATTAAAACGACAAAACATCATGATATCAGGTATTAATCTTTATTTGCATCAGGCTGAACGTTAATAAATATATCACCGGTTTTAAACTGATCCCCAAATGCCATTACACTGATGTGACAATGCCCTGCTTCCTTAAAAACATATTCTATTTCAGAAGATCTTGTATGAATAGAAGTATCGGGAAAAGACCATTTATAATGAATGAACTCTTCCTGATCTGAACCCATGACAGTTAAAAGAACTGTATCCCCCTCATAAACAGAGTCTTTGTCTGCTTTAATTTTCAATACAGGCCCGGCCACAGTTACAATTGTTGTCATGGTATCCTGTTCATGATCATTTTTAACTACAAGCATTACAGAAAAGGTTCCTGGATAGTTATACATATGTGAAGTTTCGGCTCCATCCCACCACCAATAGGATCCGAAATCACCAAAGAGCCACTTATATTCGATATCTGAAGAAGTATCATTAACAGTTGCCTTAAAAGTAACTTTCAGAGGACAAATACCCGAATCAGGAGTCGCTGTAAGAGAATGAATTCGCAATGATTTCATCGGCATTGATGCTTCTACAGCAATACTGTCCATACTTGTATTTCCGGAATCATCAACCACTGACACTTTTACGATAAAGTTACCTGGAGAATAATAGGTGTGGCTGGCCTTTGGATTATCACTATATCTAAAAACATTATCTCCAAAGGTCCAGAAATATTTTACGATTTCACCATCTTTATCATAAGCGGATAATTCAAAATCGATACGTTCACCGATGTGAATATCTTTTTCATTAACCCAAATAGAATCAATTACAGGAGGTAATCCTGCGTAGTACTCATAATTTTTATTAAAAACAAGAGTTATTGAAGCAGAATCTCCTTTACCAAGTTTATCATAAACAAACACTTTTATTTCTTTTTCTGCTTCCATATCAGAAATAACATTTGTTTCAAGGGTATCATAGAAAAGAGTATCTGGATCTGAAGGTATCTTCAAGATTCTGTCGCCAGGAAGAGTGTAAACTACAGAATCCAAGTAGTCCGTACTATCTGATATTAATGCAATAAATTTCAGAGGAACAAATTTATTTACAGGCAAAGTATCAAAATTGCAAATAAAAGATTTTATTTTTGGTCTGTTTACCGATAAACACTGGAATGTATATATCTCCTCGGTTTCAGATCCATCCGGATCGGATGATTTAAATCGGAATTCATGAATTCCACACTTGTCTATTTGTCTTTGATAATTTTTCACACTATTCTTCTGTTCAACAAATTCTGAATCTGCATAATATTGAACAGAAACAGGAAGAGATTTATTATAATCCGCTTGCTTTGCATCAACAGAGAATCTCACAACAAATGGGAGAACTATTTCAAACCGGTTGCCTTCGTTAAAAGATATTTTGTTTGAATCACAATTTAGTGCAACGGTCAAGAGCGGAGGTTTGACCCGATATAAAGGACTCATCGGATCAAAACGATTATCACGTTGAGCGCAAAAAAACAGAAATACAAATGCAATTGATAATAATTTCAAACGCCGTATCATTTAACGCCTGCAGTTTCTGTTCTGTTTAGTTTTATTCTGATTTCTTCAACCCATTTACCATCAGGGTAATTAGACAAATAATTATTATACAGGTTGAAACTCTGAGTTATTCTACCAAGTTCAAACAGGCAATTAGCCCGCCAGAACAAGGCATCTTCAGAATAGATGTTTCCAGGAAATTTTTCATCCAGTAATGTAAATAATTCAAGTGCACGTTCATTATTATTTAAATGCTGTACATATAATTGAGCAAGATTGTATAGTATTTTTACTTTACCTTTAATGCTGACATCTTTTCCCCTTAATACCTCATACACAGACGCCGCTTCTTTAAACATTCCTTTAATAACCAGCAATTCTGCCAGACTGAACCCTACTTCTTCTATCCAGATACCTTCAGAATACTCTTTAAAGTATTTATTCAGCGCCTCAACAGCTCCATCATAATCATGCATCTGGTCTTTTTTAATAGCAGCGATGCGGAAAAGTGCCGACCCCTTCTGATCATCAGAAAACTTCCCATTTACTATTTGTATGAGAGCTTCGACAGCCTTGTCATGTCTGCCCATGCTGCTTTGACAATATGCCATTTTTGTTAAAGCCAAAACTTTTGTTTCAGGTCTGGCTTTATTGTTACACACGATATCATTCAGAATGATTAAGGCGCTATCGTAGTTTTCCGAACCAATCAATTTGACAACTTTATTAATCAGCACACTGTCACTTGCATTGCTGCAGGGAATCTTTTCATTTTTTTCAGACATACCCAGAGAAGTTTTTAATTTGATCCTGATAGTATCTTTCTCATATTTTACAAGGTTAAGATGTCTTTCCCACATTGAATATCCGTTTTTATATACTTTTATCTGGTATACCCCTTTTTCAAATTCAAACGATAACGGTGTCAAACCAGCCTGGTTTCCATTAATGCTGACAATCGCTTCGTCAGGTTCAGATATAACCATGATTTTATTTTTAAGTCGATCTCTATTCTGGTTTATTAAAACAGGTTTGCCAAGAGTTTCTCCGACTGCTTCAATATAATAGCCAGAATCAACGGGAACATCCTTGTTTAAGCCAACTCCAAATACTACAGACCCTTTATAAACGGCCAGGCGGGTTACCCCCTTTCCAAAAGCAGTATCATCATACCAAACTTTAAACTGTGTACCTACTACATCACAAAATGCATTTGGTGTCTCAATCCTGAATTTCTGTTCTCGCTCCCTTTTTCCAACCTTGGCTAGAACATTTCCCTGCTGAAGAGAAATAACCTGTGTATCAACTGATAATTTATTGATCCTGCAAACAGTATTATTATCAAGACTGAGAGTAGTTCTTTTATTCAGCAGTACATTCGTCATGGAACTGTCGGCTGTTTTGATTGTAATCCCGTTTTTCTCTAAATCCGAATTTCCTGATTTAATGGTATCATTTACAACTAAAACCGATCCAATGGTATTAACGAGTTTTGGATATGATGATATCTCTGTAGCCTGAGATACAACGTTTTTTCTGTATTTTCTAATTCCAAAAGTTATTCCCAATATACTGACAAAAGAAATCAATAGCAGCGCTGCGACTGCAGTTCTTTTCCAGTCAAACACACACAAAGGCAACCTGTTTTCAGAAAAATTTGATTCGTTGTCAAGGTTGTTGATAATTGATTTTTCAATATTATTCCATTCTGCTTCTGTTGGCAAAGGAACAAAACTCTGTTTTTTTAGCACAAAAAGCAGCTTTTTTAAATTATTCTCATATTCCCGGCATTTTTCACACTTTTCAAGATGAGAAGAAATCTCACGATATAGTGAAAGCGAACAGGTTCCACTTAGAAAATCCTGGATTTTTTTTCTGATTTCAGTGCATTTCATAATCATATAAATATTTTGAAAGTTTTTTCTTTAATTCTTCCCGCCCATGAAACAATCTGCTTTTAACAGTCCCCAGGGGAATATTCCTGATATTTGCAATTTCTTCCATGGTTATACCTTCCAAGTCATGTAAAATGACAACTATCCTCTTTTTTAAAGCAAGCTTTTTTAAAGCCATTCTAACCTGATTTTGCAATTCATTACTCTCACATGAACTTTTTCCATCAGTTCTTGATTTATCTTCTATCCGTTCGGGATCAA
>JAAYEB010000202.1 GCA_012728995.1 Fibrobacter sp.
AGCCTATTTTGGGACGGACTGTTTTTTTATTTTTAATTAACCATAAAAAGATAGTCTGTCCCAAAATAGTAGAAAAATATTAAAAATTCTGATTGGACATTCTGGTGTTAAGAATCAGCCCTATAAGGATAGATACAGTAAGAATAAACGAACCACCATAACTTAAAAAAGGAAGAGGTATTCCTGTAACAGGCATCATACCAAGAGTCATTGCAATATTTACAAAGATATGAAATCCGATTATTGATAAGGAACCGACAATAAGAAGATTAAAAAAACGGTTTCTTAATAACCGAATAAAAGAAAAACCCCTTATAATCAAAAATAAAAAAAGCATTAATACACCAACGCAACCGATCAATCCAAATTGCTCACCAAGAACAGAAAAAATAAAATCTGTGTGTTGTTCAGGTAAAAAAGAGAGTTTTGTTTGTGTCCCTTTAAGATATCCCTTTCCAAACAGATAACCGGAGCCCACAGCCACTTTAGACTGAATTACCTGGTACCCGGATCCAAAAGGATCTGCTTGCGGATTAATAAAACTGATAATTCTCATTTTTTGATAATCTTTAAGAAAAGAATTCCATACAACAGTTGTAATTGTTGAAGTAATAAGATTGGTAATAATTACTGCAATTATAATAAAAAAATGCGGGCGGGTTATATATAAAACTGCACATATGGCCAGAAAAAAGACACCCCATGGAACCGTTTCTCCGATTCCCCACATCTGATCACTACCATATGACAATATCAAGGGAATACCCGATAAAATCAATGATATAATGGGTGAAATAATAAACAACATATCCAGTATTGTCAATCCCCCCCAGTAAAACATGGGCAACGCCATGGCACAAAATACACCGGCAGTTCCCAAATCAGGTTGCTTTAGGACAAGGAGAAAGGGTAGAGCTATTAAGATTCCGGGCAAAATAAAACTGGTAATTTTCTCAAGACTGACAGTTTTTTCTGATAAATATCTGGCAAGCGCTAGTAATAAACCGATTTTAGCGAATTCTGAAGGTTGTATTTTTACACCTGCTATCATTATCCATCGTTCTGCACCTTTGGAAGAAACTCCCATAAACAAGGCAACTATCAGTAAAAGGAGTGATAAAAAATAGGCAAAATAAGCAAAATTATAAAAAAAACGTCCTGGAACAGATACAATGGCCATGATTATCAGGATTGCCATTATAACCCAGATAATCTGCTGTTTGTATATTCCAACCAGTGGTCCGCTTTCGTGAATATTAGTTGCACTGTATACCAGGAATATTCCTTACCCATAGTAATACTGCAGAAAAAAAGAACGGGAAATCGAAATTTACTTTCCGGTGTAAATCTTTCATTATTTGTCAGGCCTTTTTTTAATCACTATTTTCAACCAATTGAAGATTTTCGATAACTGGTTTTACCATCTGCTCCAATTTTTGTAATGAATTGGAATCAACTTTCATCTCTTCCATAACAGCTTTTCCTTCTTCTATTTCAGAAAAGAAATATCGTAGAATATTTCCAGCAACCGGAGCAGCAACAGCTCCGCCACCACCAGCATTTTCTACTACTACAGAAATTGCTATGACAGGATTTTCCACAGGAGCACAAGCCACGAAAAGTGCATGCGTCAAATCTCCATGGGGGTTTTCGGCACTTCCGGTTTTGCCTCCAACAAGTAATCCGGGTACAGATGCCCTCCACCCGGTACCACCTGGATTGACGACACTGGCTATTGCATCACGCATTGTCTTAACGGTTTCCGGTTTCAAATTCAGCGTTCTGTTTATCTGAGGCTTAATCTGATTAACAACAACACTTTCATGTGTACGTTCCTCTTTAACCAGATGAGGTTTGTAAATAGTTTCCCCATTTCCAACAGCACCAACCATTAAAGCAAGTTGCAATGGTGTTACTACCTGGGTCTGGCCAATCGCCAAGTCAAGTACCAGTCCGGTAGTCCATTTCCATCCACGCTTTGCAAATCTTTTATTATAAGCTTCCTCTCCGGACAGCCATCCACTACGTTCACCATAAAGGTCTATTCCTGTATTATTGCCCATTCCAAGCATACTTGCATATTTATTAATTAAATCATCACCCATTTTTAAACCAACCTGGTAGAAGTAAACATTACAGGAGTTACGAATGGCATCAACCAGATTTAGTGAGCCATGACCAGAACGTTTCCAGCAGTGTGCGATTCTGGAGCCGATACGATAAGCACCTCTGCAAGAAACCGGCATGCGAGTATTAGAAGTAAACTCGCCTTCCTGAAGAGCAGTTATTGCACTAACCAGTTTAAATGTTGACCCTGGTATATATGTTCCAGAAATAACCCTGTTGTTGAGAGGTAAATCCGGATCAGTAGCAATTTCTTTCCAGTTTTGGCTTCTTAACATGGTTGCCATTGAAAATATGTTGGGATCAATTGATGGACTACTGTACATAATAAGAATTTCACCGTTTTGCGGGTTAACAGCAACAACAGCACCCTTAAGAGAATCTGGAAAAACAGTTTCGGTGACCTGCTGTAAACGCGCATCAATGGTAAGATAAAGGTCACTTCCTGGAACAGGGTCAACTCTTGGGATATTGGGAATTGGGCCAAGGCTTTTTCCATATGCATTAACTTCTATATATTCATGACCGCATTCTCCCCTGAATGTCGATTCATATTCCCTTTCTATACCGGATTTACCAATTAAATCACCATAGAAATAGCCTTGCGATTTTAGTG
>JAAYEB010000022.1 GCA_012728995.1 Fibrobacter sp.
CCTGATAAAACTCAAGCAAATAACGGTTCATCCTTAATGCCATGAACCGGTCTACTGTAGACTGAAACTCCAGAAAGAGATAAATGTAAGCACTTTGACCATCTGATTTTATCTCATAAACTATATCCGCGTGTCTTGAGTTTCCGGATACCGGTACAAACTTTGTATTAAGCTTTTTAAGCGAACTGAAATCCAGCTCTTCAATAAACTCTTCATGAACAAAAGAACGAAGAAGTTCTTCAACGATTTTTGGATCACTGAAAATCCTGGTATACCATTTATCATGATAAGACGACATGGCTATAATATAATATCAATCTTTTTTGCTCATAAATAGATTTTTATTTGCCTTAAACAGGAAGGGATAGTACAAATTGAGGGTAATGTTGAGAATCGGGATGTTTAGTTTAATTGATTTCCGATTTTTCTATAAACCGTGACTAAGCACAGGGTTCCACACGCCCCCTAACTGAAATTGCAGAGCTGCAATAAATTACCGCGGGGGTCGTGTGCGCTCGTCCATGACAAATGATCCATATCCTTATTATCTTGTATTTGCTTATACGCCCCGGCGTAACAACATATTATCTTTATCCTGTTTAAATGTCGAAAAACTTGAAGAAACAAATCGTGACATAAATCTTGCGTTAATAAATGAAATTTAACTGCGTAATCCTGTAACCGGTTTTTTAAACAGAAAAGAAAAATTATCCAGACAGCTTTCTTTTAAAACCAGCATGCCATCCCGAGTTATCTATGAATTATCATTATATGGATTATCTTCCAATATACAACAAAAAGCAGCAAATTCTGGATTCGATAAAAAATAATCAGGTTACTATCATTGCAGGAGAAACCGGATCGGGCAAAACAACCCAACTTCCATTATTATGCCTGGAAGCAGGACGGGGGAGAAATGGACGAATAGGCTGCACACAGCCAAGACGTATTGCCGCAATATCACTTGCGAATTATGTGGCGTCATTATACGGCTCATCAACAGGAAAAGATGTAGGGTTTAAAGTTCGGTTCCGGGAAAAATTAAGCCACAATTCAAAAATAAAATTCATGACAGATGGTATACTTCTGGCCGAAGTTGCCGGTGACCCTCAACTTTTAGAATATGATACTCTGATTATTGATGAGGCGCACGAACGCACCGTAAATATCGACCTCATTCTTGGACTCCTGAAAAAATTACTTCCCGCACGCCCTGATCTTCACTGCGTAATCTCATCTGCAACAATTGATACAAAACTTTTTTCGCGTGGCTTTCGTAATGCACCGGTTATAACAGTATCAGGAAGACTTTATCCGGTTCAAATTGTCTATAAACCTCTGATCGAACTATGGAAAGGGGAGAAGACTGATTCTGTTATTGAAGGCGTACGTGTGGCAGTACAGGAAATTATCAGTTCCGGAAATGATGGCGATATTCTTGTTTTCCTGCCCACTATCAGTGACATATATGATACCATGCGGGTATTGAGCTCAATAGTCAAAGATAACTGCCTGCTGCTTTCTTTACATAGCAGGTTGTCTGAAAAAGCGCAGTCACTGGTATTCAAAAAAAACAAAAAACGGAAAATCGTTCTATCAACAAATATTGCAGAAACATCTTTAACTGTTCCCGGAGTACGATTTGTTATTGATTCCGGTTTCGCACGAATGCTTCGATACGATCCGGTTACAGGGATTACAAGAATGCCGATTGAACGCATATCAAAAGCATCGGCACAGCAGAGGGCCGGACGAAGTGGGAGAGTGCATGAAGGAGTCTGTATAAGGCTTTATTCAGAAACAGATTTCCTTTCACGACCTTCATACACCACACCGGAAATTAAACGGACAAATCTTGCTGGTGTCATACTGAATCTTTATGGAGCCGGTCTTGGTGATGCTGCAAGGTTTCCATTCCTTCAGGCTCCATCAAAAAGTGCTTTGGCTAATGGATATAATCAACTTAGGGAACTTGGTGCAATAAATCGCAAAGGTAAATTAACAGGAATCGGAAAAAAAATGGTTCAGCTCCCGCTCGATCCTCCTGTTTCGCGAATGCTGCTTTACGCACACGATCATGGGGTAGCAAGGCAATTAATGATAATTGCAGCCGGTTTGTCGGTAGAAAATCCATTTCTGCAATATGAGAACAGTACCAGAAAACTCAACTCTGATTTTTTTAATCCGGAATCGGATTTTTTAAGTCTTCTGAACTTGTGGAGAGCTGTACATGGAAAGTATTCTGTTACCCGGTATTCAATTCCACAGCTTGGATCATTTTGTGAAAAGTATGGTTTATCACCTTTTCGGATTCGGGAATGGATCGATACATATTCGCAGATCAAGAGAATATGTCATTCGATACCTGGGTTTTACGCTAAAAAAGGTATAAAGGCACGAAAAGAATCTCTATATGAAGCTGTCCATAAAAGTTTGCTTGCAGGATTGCAAAACGGAGTTGCATCCCGTGTTGATAAAGGCATTTACAAAAATATAAAGAGTAATGAAGTGCGTCTGTATCCGGGATCAGCTTTGTTTTCAAAAGAATACAGGTGGTTGTTGTTCCATGATATCGTTGAAACCAGCCGAGTTTATGGAAGAATGGCTGCTGTAATAAAGCCCGTATGGATAGAAGAACTGTTCAGACAAGGATGCGTTTATTCATATCTGGAACCGTGGTTTGATAATGAATCGGGAACAGTCTGCGCATGCGAACAGGTGACTTTTCACGGATTAATACT
Organism: Fibrobacter sp.; assembly: GCA_012728995.1. Taxonomy (GTDB): domain Bacteria; phylum Fibrobacterota; class Chitinivibrionia; order Chitinivibrionales; family Chitinispirillaceae; genus JAAYEB01. Next base: position 2,742 of record JAAYEB010000022.1, read on the forward strand.
TGTCAAAAATAGGCGTGTAAATCTGGGGCAAATAAATCGTTCCCTTGCCAGCGATATATTTGTAAAGGAAGCTCTTGTCAAGGGACTGGCTGAAAACTGTTTCCGGTTTATAAAACATAATCTTGGAATCAAAAAGCAGATCCATCTCATGGAACAGAAACTGAGAGTCTGTTTATATCCGGGAGATTATGTTCTTGAAGCATTTTACCATGAACGTCTTGGTAATACGGAAATTGTGAATACGGATGAACTGTCAGATTTGATAAAGCAAAATGGCGGGGATCACTTTCTGAGAGCTTCAGTAGAGGATTTGATCCAAAGAACTGTCCCGTTATCTGTTGATTTGTATCCAGATAGCGTATTTCTTGTTGATCAGCTAATAAAAATTTCCTATTCTTTTGCACCTGATACCGACAATGATGGCGCGACTTTAACAGTTACGCTGTATCTGTTTAACTCAATGCCGCTTTATTATTGGGAGTGGTTTCTGCCTGTATTTATCCGACAGAGAGTCGGTAAAATTGTTTCTTTTTTTTCCGAACAGTTTGAGAAAAAAAACATTGATACTGAAAATGCAGTTGATGTTATTACTGATAAACTTGATTTTTCGCATGGAGGATTTCTTTCTAAGGTCTGTTCTGTAATAAAGGAGCTGTATGATATACAGATCAATATAAGTCTGGCGAAGATTATTCCCGATTACCTTTGGCCGATTATAAAAGTTATTGATAATAACGGCATAATAGTGGAAACTTACAGGGCCTTAGTTGACAAGCCAAAGACACATGTGCCAAAAAGCGCCAAAAGATCAAAGGTACTGGAAAATATATGTAATAACCATGAATATGAGTTTCATAAAGATGTAAAGGCAAATAAACTGCTGAAACCAGTTGAGATCCGCTCCGGTGCATTACCCTTTCCTCTGGGAGGATTCTCTGCATTGACAGTTGAATCGGATAATGTGTATGTCAGGATCTTTTTTTCAAAAAGTCCGGCAATTGAATCCCAGATTGCAGCAGTAAATTACCTCATAGAGCAAAGATTGTCAGAACAGCTTGCGTGGGAACTGGAAAAGTTTAGAATACCTCCTTTGTTGAAACAGAAAATTCAATCAATGTCTGGTGAAATTGAAATACAGTTATTGGCCGAACAGATATTTGTAAAGTATATAATACATTTTTCTGACGAACTGCCGGACAGTTTCGAAAAAATAGAAAAGGCTGTAGCCACATCCTGTCAAAGGATAAAAAATGCAGGACAATTTGTTACAGAATATCTGGAAAAGTTTCAGGGAATATACAGGTCAAATGATGCCTTGTTGAAGAAATGGGCTGCACGGTACAATGGAAATGGTTCTCCTGCTGTCTATAATGAACTTCATGAAAACCTTGCTGAATACCTGAAACTATTAACAGACAATAGAACGCCTTTTTTCATAATAGAAAAACTGCCGGAGTTTCTTTGGGGAATGAGAAAACGGATAGAAAATGCGTTTCTGGATCCGGTCAAATATCGAAACCGCATGCGACGGATGATAAATTATCATGACCTGTTACGATCTGTAAATACCAAAAACATGAACCATTCGGTATGGAAATTCAGGGAAAACCTGGAAATCTACATTGCATCCATGTTCAGTGGTGATGAGAACAGCAAAAAGCAGGTACATGCCGAGAAGAAGTTAAAAGAATTTGTTGGAGAAAGTGTCTGATTAACCGGGCATTCACCCTAAAAATCTGAACGATACTTTATACCCTGAGTATACAAGAGTAAAAAAATTCAAAAATCCGGGCTTTAACATATTTGTGTCAAAATGACATAATTACCTGAAATACAAATAATTAACGGGTTATCATTCGTGGTATCAGCTTTTCAACTTGCCTCTTTCCCAAAAACGTGCTACAATTGTATTGCATCCTTTAGCGCCAAGCCAGACTCGCAGTTTCTGCGGGCTGGCAGGCGTTATTATGCAGTTCTTTTCCTTCATAAAAAGATTTCCTGTTATCTGCTCAGAAGATTGCAGGAAATCTTTATTATCCTCATTCAAGGCATTTATTAATGAACAGGAACTGGTTCGTTTTTATCCTTTTTCTTAGTTCTGCATTCAATAGTTTTACAATAAATGCAAATGAATTACTGGAACGAAAACCATATTCTGTACCACTGGCTGTTCTGACAGCGTTGCATGAGGGGGATGGCAGGCTGGTTGAAGTATTTGTTACTTTCGAAGGATCAAATGAGGGATGGGCCATAGGGCCTTTTCACGATCGCTACGTTAAAGACCGGAGAAAAGAGCGTATAGATCACGAGTACAGGGAAATCGTAACCCAGGCATATCTGCTGAGTCCATTTGAAGTGATCGTATTGGATAAAGTTTGTGATTCATTCAGAAAAACCCTGAAAATTTTCGAAAGGGATTTAAGATTTCAGCGGTGGGACCGGTGTCTCTTTCTTGATCCTTTTTTCTGTTTTTTCATGAAAAACTTTCACAAATTGTATTGTGCTTCAAAAAACAACATGAACAGTTTGCCAACGGTTACAAAAATAGCAGATACCCTGTTTGACAGTTCCATGACATCGCCTTTAAGTGAAGCTCGGGTAAACAAATGGAGATCCAATAAAGATCATCAGTTGAAACTCAGGATTGCAGCCAGAGAGCTTGAATTCCAGATAGAGCAATGGCAAAAAAAAGAGTTGTCAAATAAAAGCAGGGATCCATTTAAAGATTACAGCCATGAATTTCGAAATACGTATGAAATTTTTGTAAGGTTGTACTTTAATTTGCCTCCGGAATCAAAAAAAACTTCAAAATAGATATTCTATTACCAGAATGGAGACGAATTTACGATAAGCTGCATATAAAATGGTGAATTATGAATGGTGAATGAAGAAAAGAGCTACAATCGTTGTCGTAATCGTTACCCTAATAACTGCATATTAAGCGTTCTGGATCTGATTCTTGATACCAATGTACGAGAAAAAGACTCGCGTAAAGGAATCGTTATTATTTATGTATTACCAAAGTTTTGAAATTCAGATGACTTCGGTCAGGAAATTCTGGTAATTATATATTCAGCAAGATCGTGTAATATCTTTCCTTTGTCGTTTAAAAAAGCGATATCATTCCAGGCATCATCAATAAGTTTACGGGCATATTTTTTTGATTCCTCAATACCAACCACAGCAGGGAATGTGGCTTTTCCTCTTTCCCTGTCGCTTCCGGCGTCTTTACCCAATTGTTCGGTAGTACTCTCCTCATCAAGAATATCATCAACAACCTGGAAAGCCAGACCTATTTTATTTCCAAATGAAGTAAATTTCTGAAGGTCGGGTTCGGAGGCATTTGCAAGCATCGCACCTATGCGTACTGATGAACAGATAAGGGCAGCCGTTTTGTTGTTATGGATATATTCTACTATCTCACGTGTAACAGTTTTTCCTTCAGACTCAATATCCACGACCTGACCGCCAATCATTCCCTGTGTTCCCAGGGCTGTAGCAATTTCACGGATAATATCGACTCTTGCGGTTCGTGAGAGTATTTCAAATGCGCCAATACATAATGCATCACCGCCAAGCACCGCCAGAGCTTCATTGAATGCTTTATGAGCAGTCAGTTTACCCCTTCTGTAATCATCATCATCCATGCACGGAAGATCATCATGAATAAGTGAGAATGTATGCAGCATTTCGACTGCTGCTGATGTCAGTTGCACCTGTTTATCATCAACCGACCCGCCACACGCCTCATAGGCAGCTATAAGAAGGCAGGGCCTGATCCGTTTACCACCCGCAAACATGCTGTACCGCATCAATTTATGGATAGAATCGGGGTAAGTTGTATCCGATGGCAGAACTTCCTGCAGTGTCTGGTCTGTAATATCAACAGTTTTCTTAATAAACTCTTTTAGTTTATCCATTATTCCTCATCCTCGCCAGAAAACGATTCAAGTGTCATTCCCAAAATTTTTTCAACAAATTCACCGTTTTCGCCTTTGAACAATTCCCGGATTCTTCCTTGTGCGTTTTTCAGATGGGTATCGCACCGACGAACCAGATGAATACCTTTTTCAAAGAAATATAATGCATTATCAAGTGTAAGATCATCCCGTTCCAGTTCGATGATAATTTTTTCAAGATCCTCAAGTGCCTCTTCAAATGTCATTTTTCGGGTTTCTGTTTGCACCTGCGTTTTCCGTCTGCTCTTTGTCTTTTCTGTTCCCATTAAATCCTTCCGGCTTTAAATCGTGTTTATTTAATCTAATTCAGGCGTGGCATTGTAGTCAAAATGCTATTTCACTTTCACTGCTGTCGTCAATTGATACGACCCTTGCTGAAGCCCCGCCCTGAAGAAATTTCATGTCAAGTTTTTCTCCCGGGGTGAGCTGTGAGGAGCTTCGTACAGGAATTCCGTTGTTTTTTGTTACGATACTGTATCCACGGGCAAGTGTTGACAAGGGGCTCAGGGTATCAATTCGTGCAGCAGCAAGACCCAACCGGCTGCTAAACTGCTTCATGATTATTTCCATGTTCCGTAATGTACGTTCTTCAAGACTGTCCCGTTCCTGTTGTGCCTCACGAAGCATTCGTAAAGGCTTCCGCAATGCACTGCGCCTGATTGTGTTTTGATAATGATGATTGGTTCTGCAGAAATATTTCTCAAGAGCTGATACAAACCGCTGAGAACAGATATTAAAGAAACGCTTGCTCTCTTTGCTGTCTGCAACAACTGTTTCTGCTGCTGCAGACGGGGTAGGGGCTCTTACATCAGCTACAAAATCGGTTATGGTAAAATCTACTTCATGCCCAACTGCTGATATCACTACAATTTCCGATTCAAAAACAGCTCTTGCAACTTCTTCTTCATTGAATGCCCAAAGGTCTTCAATGGATCCGCCTCCTCTGCCCACAATTATGCAGTCAACTTTTCCATAATCATTGAGCAATCGTATTGCCTGAGCAATTTCTGACGGAGCTTTATCACCCTGTACAGCAACATCAACCAGCACAATATCGGTTTGCGGAGCTCTGGAAGATATTACCTTGATTATATCGTGAATGGCTGCTCCGTTTTTTGATGTTACAACACCTATTGTATTTATTGATTGTGGAAGCGGCCTTTTATGAATTGGATCAAACAGACCTTCCTTTTCCAGTTTTGCCTTAAGTTGCTCGAATGCAATTTGAAGTGCTCCGGTTCCAAGAGGCTGCATCCGGTGCACATCAAGCTGGTAATAACCCCCACGCTGGTAAACACGTATCGAGGCTATCGCGATCACTGCCATTCCATCCTGCGGTTCGAAACGAAGGTCAGAAACAGAAGAACGCCAGATTACTGAAGGGATCTGGCTGTTTTGATCCTTGAGACGAAAATAGACATGCCCGCTTGAAGCCTTTTTCCAGTTGGAAATTTCTCCTTCAACCCAGACCAGTGTATTTCCGGATTCAATTAATTTTGCAATGCCCGAATTGATTTCACTGATTGTATATGGGTGTTCCGATTCTGCAGGTGTTAAGAACTGATAATCATTATTCATTGAAAAATAATCCGTTCAAAAACTCTTTTTATTGAAACTGCTTTTGCAGTAGTGTCGTCAGTTTCTATGATTACACCATTTATCATGGGGCCCTTGTCAGCCGGATCGAAACGGACATGAGTCTGAAGAAGAAAACGGCGAAGCACCTGTTCTTTTTTCATTCCAATTACAGAATCTTCGGGACCGGTCATACCTGCATCGCTTATAAAGGCTGTTCCGCCTGGAAGAATTTTTTCATCGGCAGTTTGTACATGTGTATGTGTTCCAAGCACTGCACTTACCTGTCCGTCAACATATTGTGCAAACGCCATTTTTTCACTTGTTGCTTCAGCATGGAAATCTACCAGAATATGACTGGTCTGTTCTTTGATCTGATCTATTGCACTTTTTCCGATTCGGAACGGATCATCAAGCGCTTCATGTACAAAAGTTCTTCCCTGTAGATTGATCACCCCTATAGTACGACCATCACCAAGTTCAAATACAGTAGAACCATGGCCAATATTTCCTGGTGGATAGTTCAGAGGACGAAGAACAGTTGGAGTATCAAGAAAGCTGTATTCATTATCCGGAATTGAAAAAGAGTGATTACCACCTGTAACTATATGAACTCCATATTTTCGGAGTTTTTTAAATATGTTTGAAGTCAGCCCTCGGCCGCCTGCTGCGTTTTCTCCATTCGCGATACAAACATCAATCGAGTTTTCTTTTATGAGGGATTGAAGTCTCTGAGCCAGGACCCGTCGTCCGGTATTACCGAAAATGTCTCCAATAAACAGTATTCTCATTTTATAAAATCTGAATTGAATGCGAAAAAAAAGAGACATACTGTTGTATGTCTCTGGTGTTAACTTATTTGGCGTATTCTATAAATCTGCTTTCACGTATTATCGTAACTTTGATCTGGCCCGGATACTCCATTTCTTCCTGGATTTTAAGAGATATTTGCCCGGCCATCTCTTCTGCCTGCGCGTCATTAACAATTTCCGGTTCGACCATACATCTTATTTCACGCCCGGCCTGAATTACATAAGCTTTTTGTACCCCACGGAACGAATCAGCAATCTCTTCAAGCTTGTTCAGCCGGTTTATATAATTGGTGAGTGTTTCTCTTCGTACACCAGGCCGTGTGCTGGAAATCGTATCTGCAGCCTGAATAAGGACAGGAATAACCGAAATCGGCGGAACGTCTTCATGATGTGCAGCAATTGCATTACAGATGATTTCATTTTCACCGTTTTTGGAAGCCAGCTCAGCACCAAGTTCAGAATGTGTACCTTCTACTTCACGATCAATTGCTTTTCCTATATCGTGAAGAAGTCCGGCACGTACAGCCATTTTGGGATCCAGACCTAATTCTGATGCCATGAGTCCTGCAAGTATTGCGACCTCTTTACTGTGTTGAAGTACATTCTGGCCATATGAGGTTCTGTATTTTAATCGTCCCAGCATCTCAACCAGTTTTGGCTTTAACCCATGTACATCAAGTTCAAAAATCACCTCTTCAGCGGCATCTTTCATAATTCTTTCGAGTTCTTTTTCGCTTTTTTTGATTAACTCCTCTATTCGTCCCGGATGAATTCTCCCATCAGTAATAAGCTTTTCCAGTGCCAACCGTGCAATTTCACGACGTATTGGGTCGAATCCCGAAAGAATAACAGCTTCAGGCGTATCGTCAACAATTACATCAATTCCGGTAGCCTCTTCAAAAGAACGAATATTTCTTCCCTCACGCCCGATAATTCTACCTTTCATTTCATCATTGGGCAGATGAACAACAGAAACAGTAGACTCGACTGTCGTATCTGCGGCACAACGTTGTATGGCCTGAATGGTTATTTCTTTAGATTCTCTTTCGGCTTCCAGTTTAGCTTTGTCTTTTATTTCCTTTATCATTTGAGCGCACTCATATCGCACCTGACTTTCTAGGTTCTGAAGAAGAATTTTTTTAGCTTCTTCCTGCGTCATATGAGAGATTCTTTCCAGTTTTTCGTTTTCCTGAGCTATAAGACGGGTAAGTTCATTATCTTTTGTGCGTAATGTCTTTTCTTTGGAATTAAGGAAATTTTCTCTTGCAGCAAATTCAGATTCCCGTTTATTTGTGACCTCTTCCCGTCTTTTAAGGTCAAGATCCATCTCTTTTAGCCTTTGCTGTTCCTGTCTTAACTGCTCTCTTGTTTTGGCAGCTTCTTTTTCAAAACCGGATTTAGCTTTAAACCATTCATCTTTTGCCTCGAGGATAGCAGTTTTTTTCTGAAGTTCAGCCTCATTCTTAGCCTCCTTCAACATCCGGTCTGCTTCCTTCCGGATCTCTTCTTCCTGTTTTTCTCTGTATTTGCGATCGACCAATACCCGCCAGTAAAGACCGCATGAAAAACCAGCTATTATACCAACAATTCCGATTATTATTAAAATGAGTGGACCACCCATCTAAACCTCCTGGATATACGTGAATTTATTTTAAAAGGAGCTTTGCTCCCATTTCTCAAAATAGGTTATAATTCAAATACTGAAAAACAAGTCAAATTCAGACTGTTCCGGGGAGGAGAGAAAGATAGAGTCGGGCTGCAAATAAATCAGATATGGTGTGCCTGGTCCTGGTCTTGCAGCGCACATTCGATTTTATGATTGAGAGATGTCAGTTGATCGTGAAGCTTGCGCAAATCTCTGCCATCCTCTTCATATTTGGCTTTTAATTCAAACAGTTCACCCGCTATATTAAGTGCAGATAAAACAGCAATTTTCATATGATCCCTTGATGCTGTTGTATTATGAATTTCAGCCATTTTCGAATTAACATACTGAGCAATTTGTTTCGTTGTTTCTGCGTCAACATCACCTTTTATTGCGTATTCCACACCAAAAATGACAACACGAACGCTTTCATTTGATGAGCCCATATACCTCCCGAACAGCTAAGGTATTTTTGACTTCTTTATTGAACTGCTTCAAGTTTTGCAAGCAAACCCTGAATCTTTTCAGCCGTAAGACTCAGTTTTTCCTGATTACCCTGAGAATCGGTCCTGATACTTTCAAGTTCACTTTTAAGCTGTGCGTTTTCGGCTTCCATCTGGGCAATTGTTTCACTGGATTGATCCAACTCCTCTTTAAGGCGTGAGTTTTCCTGACGTATATTTTCCAGTGTTGAGATAAGTGCCTGGACTTTATGCTCTAATTCATTCAGAAATTCTATAGACAAGTTAATCTCCCTTCATAAGTATATTATTTTTGGGCTCAAAAAGCCTCTAATTAAACATAAATCTGCACTGATTGCAATTATTATAAATATGTTAATAATCAGTGCGAAACAGCTACAATTTCAAATATATACCAACGCCGAAAAAAATGCCAGAAGCATTTTCATCGAGTAATATTATCATAGCACTTTTAAGAAATCAATACATTTCATGAACGCAGCTTTGCGCCAAGTTTCGAATGTACTTTTTTTACTATCGCCGAACTGATTGCTTCAGATTCCTTGTCTGTAAGAGTCTTTTCCGGTGAACGGAACTTTACACTGAAAGTAATGCTTTTTTTTCCCGATCCCAGTTTTTCACCTCTGTACAAATCAAACGGAGTAACCTCTTCAATTAATGGAGAAATATCCCAAATAATGGATATTATGGATGATGCACTTATACTTTCATCCATAACAAAACAAAAATCCCGTTCCAATGCAGGAAATTTCGGTAGCGGTTTATACACAGGATGCGGCAGGGGAGACTGTAAAAAATCTGTTATATCAAGTTCGGCATAAAAAACCTGAGTTTCTATATCAAAAAACTTGCATGTTTCCACAGAGACTCTTCCTGCAGTCCCTTTTATTAAATCACGAAAGATTACACGTGATACATCCCCTTCAAATATTTTTCCCGATTCAGGCTCAGACTCAAATACAAAAGATCCTGTACCAACATAAGTTGCTAATCTCTCAAGAATTCCTTTTAATATGTAAAAATCAACCGGAACCGGCGACGTATTCCATCCCTTTTCCAGATAATTCCCCTCTATGATAATACCGAGTATATCTCTTTCTTCAAATTCACCCGAAGGTAGTATCTGGAAAATTTTTCCAATCTCAAATAATTGATTGTTGAGATTCTTTCTGTTAAGATTATACGACAGAATTTCCAGCATGCTGCCGACTAATGTAGTTCTCATTCCGGCCATTTCCGGATTGAGCGGATTAAGCAGTTTCACAGGCTTCTTTTCAGGAGTCAGAAAAGAACACTTGCTTTCAGAAGTCAAACTATTTGTAACGATCTCGTTTAATCCCGAAAATGCACAGGCATGCCTGATCCTGTCCGTGATTTTTTCGATTGATGGAAGATCTGTATAAAGTGAAACAGATGCTTTTTCTGAAGGTACTATATTATCATAACCGAACAAACGCCCTGTTTCCTCAATCAAGTCTACTTCAAAGGAGAGATCATGACGAAAAAGTGGTATCGTACAATCTATACTGTTTTCAGATCTTTCTGAGCATTTGATTCCCAGTGAAGTCAAATATGAAACAATCTGCTCTTTGGACAGTTGGACACCTAACAGTTTTGAAGCCCGTGAAGGACGAATTGAAATATTACGGCACTTTAGTGGCTGAGGATAAACATCAAGCAGCCCCTCTGAAATCTGGCCACCGGCGATTTCCTTTATTAATTGGGCCGCAGTATTTAAGCTGTCGATAAGTGCTTTGTCTGGATCGACTCCCCTTTCAAAACGATATGAAGAATCGGTTGAAAGACCAAGCCTTTTGGAAGTTTTTCTGATACCAACCGGCTCGAAATAGGCACACTCCAGGAATACATCAGTTGTTGAATCCTGAATTTGTGATCCGGCACCGCCCATAATACCTGCAAGGGCAACAGCTCGTTTTTCATCACAAATCAACAGGTCATCAGCAAGAAGTTTCCTCTCAATTCCGTCAAGAGTTGTAAAGTGTTGCTCCTTGTCGCTCTTTTTGACAATGATTTTATGACCATTGATTGAAAAGTAATCAAATGCATGCATCGGCTGACCATACTGTATCAGGATAAAATTTGTTATGTCAACCACATTGTTGATCGGCCGAATTCCTGCCAGTGATAATCTCTGTTGCATCCATCGTGGTGAAGGTCCGATTTTGACACCGCGTACAAGCCGACCGCAGTAACGAGGGCAGCCGGACTGGGATTCAATTTTTATTGTTATCGAATCAGTTGTTTTTTCATCACTGTTTTCAAGTGGTTTTCTGGATGGATCTTTCAGGGGGAGATCATATTTTGCACTAATTTCACGTGCAACACCAAGGATACTAAGACAATCTCCACGATCCGGTGTGATTTCTATCTCTATTACAGTATCATCAGGAAAATATACAGAAAGCTCTTCACCGATTTTACAATCCGGATCGAGATCCATTATGCCGCTATGATCTTCAGATAACCCCAGTTCCTGTTGGGAACATAACATTCCATAAGACTCAATTCCACGAATTTTGGCCTTTTTAATAACAAAATCAGGGCTGAGTTTTGTACCGATTTCGGCCAGAGCCGTAATCATTCCAGGTCTGACATTAGGAGCACCACATACAATGGACAGAATTTCCCCGCTGCCATTATCAACTTTGCATAAAGAAAGTTTGTCGGCATTAGGGTGTTTCGATGTTTCAAGTACTTTCGCGACTTTTACACCTGAGGGAACTTGAAAATACTCGATTGAAGCTACTTCAAGACCTGCAGAAGTTAAAGCATCGGCAAGTTCCTTTGCAGGCACATCAATATCAACAAAATCTTTCAGCCAGCTATAAACTATTCTCATAATAATCTTTTTAAAAAAATGTAGTCAGAACTGTTTTAAAAAACGCAAATCGTTTTCATAAAAAAGACGGATATCTTCGATACCAAATTTCAGGAGTGCGATTCGTTCTATACCTATACCGAACGCAAAACCGGTATATTTCTCGCTGTCTACTCCGGCACTTTTGAAAACGTTTGGATGAACCATTCCTGCTCCCAGCACTTCAAGCCATCCGGTTTTTTTACAAATACTGCAACCAGAGCCTTTACAAAGAAAACACTCCACATCAATCTCGACACTTGGCTCAGTAAATGGAAAGAAACTCGGCCGAATTTTGAGTTTTGTCTTTTCGTCAAAAAAACGTCGGGAAAATGCAAGCAGGGTTCCTTTCAGATCTGCAAAACTGACATTCTCATCAACATATAATCCTTCAATCTGATGAAAAAGGCAGTAGGATCTGGAGCTTATTTCCTCATTGCGGTAAACGCGGCCAGGCATGATACTTCGAATAGGAGGTTTTTGTTTCTCCATTACCCGTATCTGTACCGGTGATGTTTGAGTCCGCAGAAGCATTTTATCAGAAATATAAAAGGTATCCTGCATATCACGTGCAGGATGGTACTCTGGTGTATTAAGAGCTTCAAAATTATAGAAATCACTCTCCACTTCAGGGCCGTATGCGGTTGTAAAACCCATACTGAGAAAAATATCCCTGATTTCATTACGAATCTGCATCAGGGCATGAAGACTTCCCCGGGGGAAAGGATACCCTGGTAAACCTGGATCAAGTGGTATTCTGTGATCTGCTTTTTCTGCACTACGCCAGGGAGCAGCATTAAATTGTTCTTCAATATCAGACCGTAACTTGTTTGATAATGCACCGAACTCCTTACGCTGATCCTCAGGGACATTTGGTATGGATTTTAGCAGACTTCTGATAATACCTTTTTTTCCAAGGTATTTAATCCTGAACTGCTCCGCACCTGCTTCATCATGTATTGACTTGAGTTCCTTTTCCGCATCAGTACGAAGTTGATCAAGATACTGGATTGTATATGCGGTATCTGAATCTGATGTCATCAATAACCTTATGCTTTTACTGTTTCAACGACTTTTTTAAATGCTTCCGGTTCATGAAGAGCCAGATGAGCCAGAGTTTTTCTGTTCAGCTCAATGCCCTTCTCTTTCAAGCCGCCGATAAGAGTACGATATGGAATCCCATTCAAACGCGCCGCTGCATTGATTCTTACTATCCATAATGAACGGAAATTACGTTTCTTTTGTCTGCGATCCCGATAAGCAAAATTACCTGAACGGAAAAATGAATCTTTTGCAATAGAATAACAGCTTCCCCGTTTACCAAAATAGCCAGAAGCATGGCTTAAGATTTTTTTGCGTTTAGCCCGTGATGCGACACGGTTTTTTGCCCTAGGCATAAGAACTCCTTTATAGAAAGATTATTATACTCAATTACACTTCAATCATTGTACGAAGCTTTTTTTCCACACCTTTAAAAATCAATGTGGTTTTTCTCAGGTTACGTTTCCTTTTTCTGCTTTTTTTATTAAGGATATGACTTTTATACGCCTTTTTGCGTTTCAGATGACCATTGGCAGTAATTTCAAATCTTTTACGTGCACAACTACGACTTTTCATCTTAGGCATTTTTATCTCCCATATTCAAAAAGTTGCCGGCTTTCAAAACTGTTAGCCTATTCTGATTTTTCTTTTTTTCGTTCTGTTTCAAGCTTACGATTAAACTCATTAATTTTTGTTTTATCTGGAACATATATAGAGGTCATATTTCGCCCCTCCATTTTACCCGAAACTTCTATTTGAGCAAGATCCGAAAGACATTCATCCATACGTTCGAGCACTTTTTTGCCAAAATCAATATGAGTAATCTCTCTTCCCCTGAAAACTACAGTTGCTTTTACCCTGTCTCCTTTAAGGAGAAATTTACGGGCGTGATCCTTTTTAAAATTAAAATCGTGTTCATCTGTTTTAGGGTGCAGTTTAATCTCTTTAAGATGCACCACATGCTGCTTCTTTTTTGCCTCTTTTGCCTTTTTTGATTTTTCGTATTTGAATTTACCATAGTCCATTATTCGGCAAACAGGCGGGTCTGCCATAGGTGCAATTTCCACCAGATCAAGCCCTGCTTCATTAGCCCGAATAAGAGCTTCAGATACGGTCATGATTCCAACCGCTTCACCAGCAGCACCAATTAATCTTATTCTCGGCGCTCTTATTTCATTGTTAATCCGTGTAGAGTCATCTCTTTTTTGCGGACGAAATCTATTAATAAGGACCTCCTTTAAAAGTTATTATTAATGTCCAAACCCGGTTTATTGTAGTCAGCTAACAAACTGATAAACTCTTTTAGTGGCCTGGAGCCAAGATCACCTTTGCCATGCAGACGAACTGAAACTGAATCTGATTCCTGCTCCTTTTCACCCACAATAACCATACATGGAATCTTCTTAACTTCCGCATCACGTATTTTATATCCGACTTTTTCACTTCTGTAATCAATTTCCGACCTTATACCTGTTTCTGTGGCTATTCGGTGTACTTTTATTGCATTCTCATTAAATCGATCTGAAATCGGAATTATCTTCAACTGAACAGGTGAAAGCCATAATGGCAAAGCACCACCATAATGTTCAAGCAGTATACCGATAAACCGTTCCATGGAACCGAAAAGAGCACGATGAATCATCACCGGACGCTTAAGCTGCCCGTCAACATCGGTATATTCCAGATCAAACCGCTCCGGCATACTGAAATCAAGCTGAATTGTACCACACTGCCAGCTGCGATTTAAAATATCCTTTATATGAAAATCAATTTTAGGTCCATAAAATGCACCATCACCAGGATTAATCTGGTACTCAAAATTCTGTTTTTCAAGTACATCCTGCAAAGCCTTTTCCGCTTTATCCCAGATTTCAATGGATCCAATATAATTCTCCGGCCTGGTCGACAGTTCTATTTTGTAATCTTCAAACCCGAATGTTTTGTAAATTCTCATTATAAAATCAATAACATCGCTGATCTGATTCTCTATTTGTTCCGGCGTACAAAACAGATGCGCATCATCCTGAGTAAACTGTCGGACTCTGAAAAGTCCGTGAAGCACACCAGCTTTTTCGTGGCGATGTACAAGGCCAAATTCAAAAAAACGGATCGGGAATTCACGGTAAGAATGTCCCGAATTTTTGTAAATTAGAAGATGCCCCGGGCAATTCATTGGCTTGACAGCATGCACAGTTTCTTCAATAGTGGTGAAATACATGTTTTCACGATACTTGTCCCAGTGGCCGCTTCGATGCCATAACTCTTCATTCAAAATAATCGGAGTCTTGACTTCCCTGTATCCTGCCCTGAGGTGCTCACTACGACTGAAATCAAGAATCTGATTGTAAAGCACCATTCCGTAGGGATGCCAGAAAGGAAAACCGGCTCCTTCCTGATGAAACGAAAAAAGATCAAGCTCTTTACCCAGTTTACGATGATCCCGTTTCTGCGCTTCCTCAAGAAGTCTTAAATACTCATCAAGCATGGACTGCTTTGGAAAGGAAATCCCGTAGATTCTTTGCAGCATTTTATTTTTTTCGCTGCCACGCCAGTATGCACCTGCTATTGATAAAAGTTTGAATGCTTTAATAATGCCCGTATTCGGTATATGAGGACCACGGCAGAGATCTTTCCAGCTATCCTGAACATACATGCTCGGTGATCCTGTAATGTCTTCAAGAAGCTCCAGTTTGTAGTTTTCACCTTTATTCCTGAAATATTCGTAAGCTTCTTTAGCCGATACTTCTTCCCTTTTAAATTCTATTTTTCTTCCTATTATTTCTTTTGCTTTTTTTTCAATTGTTTCAAGATCTTGTGGCGTAAAAGGTTTCTCCACATCAAAATCGTAGTAAAATCCGTTTTCGATTGATGGACCTATTGCAATTCTGGCAGAAGGAAAAAGCTCCTGAACTGCCTGGGCAAGTATATGTGAAGAAGAATGCCAGAAAATCGATTTACCCTCAGATGTATCAAAAGTAATAATCTCAACCTGATCATTTTCATTAAGAGAACGGGATAAATCAGTTAGCTCCCCATTGATTCTGGCTGCAACTGCAGAGCGTGAAAGCTTTGGACTTATTGCCCTGGCCAGATCAAAAGCAGTAGAATTCTGTTCTATATTGATATTTTTATTGTCCGGTAATTTTACATTCATAGATTTTATAAATCCAGGATACTGGTTATTAAACCAGATATATTTCTAAATACAATATGCCACCTTCCGTCCTCTTTTTTTGTGAGGCTGGAACGAGGCAAAAATGGGCGATACTGGACTCGAACCAGTGACCCCTACCATGTCAAGGTAGTACTCTAACCATCTGAGCTAATCGCCCTGAAAATTAAAATTTTGACCATCCGCAGGTTCCACCTGCATAACCTGTGCAAATATGGTAGTCTGCCAGAAAAAAATCAAGATGGCAAGTCCATAAAATACGAAAAACTCGTAGAAAAAGTCAAAATAAATATTTAAGTTAACTCGCTCCTGTTCAAAATAAATCGATTTAACAGGTGTCCAGAGATCTTTTTACCAACAAAAATCTTCAAAATCGGGTTTGCAGACATCTGATTCAGGAAAAAATGACGGTTTGAACTGCTCCAATAATGAAAAAATCATGGTTTTAAGCGATTCACTAGTGAACGTCAAATAAAGGCTGGATCGGTAGTGACTTTGGAAAAAAATTGAACAAAAGTGAAATTGAAAATATTCAAATATTCCGGATTTGCCTGAAATTGTTTATTGAAATTCATATTATCATCAGAACCAGATTCATTTTTTTAAATTTCTCCTGTTCCTCAAAATTTGCTATCATGTTATATTATTTTAATCATGAAATTCGTGGAGGGAATATGAGTGAACAGAACGGAATCGAAATAAGAACTGCTACCATTGATGATCTTGCAGCCATATTTCATCTGGGAGAAAAAGTTTTTACTCCTCAGGAAGTGACAAATCTTTATCGTACCTGGGATGAATATGAGGTAACCGGGTTGTTTAACAGTGAGCCGGAACACCTTCTGGTGGCTCTTGATGATGAAAAGGTAGTAGGTTTCGCAATGGGTACAGTAATAAAAAAAACCCATTCTGCCTGGAGTTATGGTCATCTGCTGTGGCTTGGTGTAGATTCATTGTTTGCACGTAAGGGTATCGGTAACATGCTCTTTGAGCAGTTCCGGGCAAATATGAAAAAAGAAGGTGTGCGAATCCTGATTATAGATACACAGGCAGACAATGAACCTGCTATCAGGTTTTTCCGGAAAATCGGATTCGAAAAACCAACAAGCCATGTTTATATGACACTTAATCTGGAAAAAGAAGCGTAATGACAAAAAAAAATGTAACTATAGACCGTAACCGGCTTTTTTCACTGTTTCGCAACATGGTCGATATATATAGTCCATCAGGAAAAGAAGAGTCTCTGAGTGAGTATTTGACGGAATATCTGAAAAAATCCGGTTTTTCTATTATAAAGCAGCCTGTTGATCGCTTACGGTACAATCTGCTGGCTTCTACCGGAAACAATTCATTTTCAGGCTTGTTCCTGGGTCATATAGATACAGTTCCTGCCTTTGACATAGAAACAAGTGGTTTTTCTCAGCAAAAAGGGTTATGTTATGGTCTGGGCACAAGTGATATGAAAAGTGGTTGTGCTGCAATGATTGAGTCGTTTATTGCCACACACGAAGCAGGATATTCCATAGACGATATCATGCTTGCACTTGTTGTTGGTGAAGAAGAAACTGGAGATGGTACGCAGGCATTGCTTAAGGAAAAACAGTTTGAGTGGGCATTGGTAGGTGAACCAACAAATCTTAGACCCTGTCTTAATCATTACGGGTATATAGAAATCTCGATTGTAATATCTGGTTATCGCCAGCATGCTGCCATGTCAGGTTATGATTCAAATGCTGTTCGGACAATGCTGCGTCTGTTGCTTCGGCTTGAAGAACTGGTAGAAAAGCAATGCACTGATATGGTATTAAATATTCGCGATCTGCACAGTTCCGAATCCGGTTTCGCCGTACCGGATCGCTGTGCTGTAAACGTCGATTTACACATACCTCCCGGAATCTCTGCAAAAGAAAATGCAGAAAAGATACATGCCTTTATTAAAAGGGAACTGGAACAAAGCAGTCTGGTAGGATGTGAAATTGAATTTCCGACACTTGCTGACGGTTACGAAATTGGTATTGATGATCCCGCCGCAGAAAAACTTCAGAAAGTTTTTATCGAACAGGATATGCAATGGAAACCAATCGCTTTTAAAAGTCATTCTGATGCTAATCTGCTTAAAGACACCGGATGTAACCCTCTTATTCTTGGTCCCGGCACACTGGCAAAAGCACATACCCGGGATGAATCAGTAAACTTTGAACAGGTAGTATCTGCTGCCAGATTATATGCATGTATGCTGGTACAATAAGCCCGGAACGAAGTAATCAGTTACCCTGGCTTCTTTCTATAAGTGAAGCATATGCAAATTCATGCTTTTGGGCAAGTGCCGGGAGACTGAAATTTTGTTCAACAAAACCCCTTCCTTTTTTACCCATGTTCAACCTGAAATTATCGTTTCGAAGCAGAATAATTATTTTTTCTTTTAAAGTAGCCTTATTGCCTGTTTCTACACAGAATCCGGTCTCGTTGTCAAGAAGAGCCTGTGGTGTACCACCCGATCCATAACAGACGACAGGACATTCCATTGCCTGCGCTTCAAGAACAACTCTCGGAATCCCTTCATCATGATACGTGGGAAATACAAGCAATGATGCCTTTGCATATAACTGGCGTAAAAGTTGTTGAGTTACCATGCCGCAGAAAAAAACATAACTTCCCATATCGTTAGAATCTATAAAATTTTCAAGTTGTTTTTTGTATTTCACTGAATAAAACCTTCCTGCAAAAATAACCGAAGTGTCAAGACCACTCTTTTTCAGTTCGAGTGCAATTTCAAGCAGGTCAAAATGGCCCTTGTTTCTTACAACCCTTGCAGGAAGCAAAAGCACGGGTACCTTGAATTCTGACTTCAGCGATAACTGTACCAGTGAAGGATCGAAAAAGTCTGTGTCAATACCGTTTGACAGATTGATATATTTTCCCCTCAGATAGTTGGGAACATCCAAATATGATAAACTCCCGACCGCATTGGCGAATGAAGTCTGGTACCGTATGGGAAATTTATTGAACCAACTGTTATGAAAATGATTTATAACCAGGACAGGTATTTTAAATGAAGCTGCGACTTGCATAAGGATCAGACTGTCACGCCCGCCTATAAAATGGTTGACAACAAGATCCGGTTTGTATTTTTTAATCAGATCATGGGCCACACACCTCATGTTGACAACTTCCCTGAATGAATTCATATAAAGGGGCATAAAAACAAGTTTGCAAAAAAGATTACGCAACTTATAAAAAATACCTCTGCGTGGTTTTTTATATTCAAGAGGTATATGAATAATTTTGCCCTTTCCGATTTCTGTAATTTTTATCTGTACACTGCTTTCTTCAGGCATGTACAGATTGATAATTGTAATACTGTTGCGTTCCAGAAGAATATGGTTAAGGTTTTTTATATGAATCTCTGTACCGGCTTCAAGAGATGATGCATGAGAAAACCTTAAAATAGTACGGTTCTCAAGTGTAGTTTGAATTTCATCGAAATCAGAAAATATCATAATCGTTTGAACTGTTAACCAATAATGTTTAAACAATCAGGACAGATTTGTAATAATCCAAATTAGTGACAGGAAAAAAACAGCCTTAAATTTCAGCCCTGTTATTTCTGATTCCAGGGAATATTAATTTCAAAAGCCTGAAAAAATCGGTAAATGGTTTCATGCTCCCATGAAACAGAACCATTAATCCACAATAAAAGCAAAGGAAAAAGAGCAAAGAGATCAAAATTTTAATTACAGACGTAAAATTATGGAAGTATCGTTCCATTACAATCAGGTTTATTATACCTGCAAGTAAAGATGATGAAAAAGGCTTCCATAGTACGTTAAAAATATCTGCAAATGAAATGCCGATTGGTTCACCTGCATACCATAAGCTTGGAACAAGGCTTAAATAAACAAATGCACTGTATGCAATTGCTACACCGGTAGCACCAAACCTTAGTCCTGCTATTATAAACAATACCATTACAATCGCACTCACAATGCCAGTATGAAACCATCGGTCGGTTCGTCCAAGTGAGACAAAAAGCCAGGCACGGGTAGAAACTATTAATTGAACTCCTGCGGAAAATCCCAGAATTGAAAAAATCCCGGCAGCCTGTATCCACTGATTGCCCAAAAGAATCAAAACCAGATCGGTACTGTTGACAGTTAAAAAAATACTGAGAGGAAAACCGCAAAAAGCAATGAAATGTACCGCTTTGAGGTAATAAGAGTGGTATCTTGAAGGCTCATTCTGAAGTTTGCTCAGAGTGGATACTGCAACACCAGAAAGGGGAACTGTAAGCTGATTGACAGGCGCCCAGAAAAGCTGAAATGCCTTGGAATAGTATCCCAGTTGTGTAGTTCCATATTTCCAGCCGACTAGGGTTTTGTCAAGGTTTTTTGAAAAATAATCTACAATATAATAAGCTATAATATTTACACCGAATTTAAGCATGGGTCTGATGCCGGTTCTTCTTGAAGGTTTTGAAGGTGTCCAGGGACATAAAAGCCAGTACCCGGCACATAATGAAAACGAGAGCACAAGAGGCCTGATTACAAGTGCCCAGTACCCGAAACCTTTTAATGCCATTATCAGTGACACTGAAAAACTTATAATTATGCTGATAAAATCATTAATCGCAATTGCCATAAAGCGCAGGTCCCGTTTGAGTAATGCCTGATGCTGGGTCGAAAAACCGGCAGCAATAAAGGAAAATGAGGAGATTATGATAATATTTATCAGGCGCGGGTCCTTAAAAAAACAGGAAATAATCGGTGAAAGGGCAATCAGAAAAATTGTGAAAATGAGACTGGCTGCAACATTTATCCAGAACAAAGTACTGACCTGGGCATGTGTTATGGATTTACGCTGTACGGTCGCATCACTGAGACCAAGATTCCTGAAAATAAAAAAGAAACCAGTAATTGCTGTCGAAATCGCTACCAGACCAAAATCGGATGGAGTAAGTATTCGTGCAATAATCGCAGTACATATAATCTGGACACCATAATCACAAAAACGATTGAATAAAGTAACACTGCCACCGCGAACAGCCTGCTTTTTTAACGGAGAATCTGTATAAGTTTTGTCAAAACTGTAACTTTTCTTTTGTGTTAACATTATGACTCATAAAGATTTAAGCTTATCAAAAAAGATAAGACAAAAGGAGATACCGATACTGCCAGGTATGGAATCAATTATATAAAAGCAGAAATCAGACCAATTTGGGTAACTGGTTCCGGAATGCTGTACCCACAGGGTGGGGGAGTGTTTGTCCAGGAAAACATAAATTCATCAAAAGGTAGCTCTTTCCCTTACGAAAAATTATTCTGTGTAAGATTTCACAAGCAGAAAGGGTGCATTATGATGTCGTATTCAAATGATAAATATGTCTTCTGTCAATAAAGTTTTCAAAAATTTCTTCATTGTGGCTTATCATCAGCAGGGCGCTTCCGAGTGCCCGCTTCTCATCAAGGAGTGACAACACTTTTCTTACACTGTTGAAATCAAGTCCGTTCAGTGGTTCATCAAGTATTATCAGGTCTGGAGTCAATATCAGGGTACGTAAAAGATTAAGACGCTGCTTCTGTCCGCCGCTTAAATATTTCACTTTCTTATTTATAAATTGTTTTGTAACAGGCGGGTCAAACAGTTCCAGAAGTTTGTTCTGCAATGTCTCGGTATTGATACGGATTTTTAAGGGGAGGCCTTTGAAAGTTTCTTTAACGGTTGATTCCAGATTAAGAGCTTCATCAGCATGCTGGAAAACCATACCTGCCCTTTTTCCCCAGATCTTGTTCTGCCATACTGAAGGGGAACTTCTCTGCGAGACTTTTAAACCACATAAAGACATTCTGAATTTATCTGCCTTGTATAAACCCATTATGATTTTGGCAAGAGTGGTTTTTCCGACTCCACTTGGTGCTTTAAGATAAACCATTTCGCCTTTGCGAATTATGAGGGGTGCTGGTTCAGACAATGATTCATCACTGAAAACAGATAACGATTTGCCGAATATTTCAAAATGAGGGTTTACTTCAAGAACAGTATCATGTAATGATTTGTCTGCTTTATGATTTTTGGGAGCATTAAGCCAGCTTAAATACTCTCTGGGTGAAAAATCATCAACTCTGACCTGTGTGTCACTTATACGCGACAGTTCCTTGAAATGGATATATCGGAGAAGATCTTTATGACTGCGATATATCTCGCTTATAATTGAATAATCGTGGGTTATTATCTGTATTGTAAACGGACATGCCCTGAATTTGGAAAACAGGAGATTGATAAAAAGGTCTCTGTAATTGTTATCAAGACTTCCTGTGGGTTCGTCAAAGACAAAAAATGACGGTTCATCCGGATTATCCTTTTGTATCAGGGCATTAATCCTCTTGAATGCCATAGCAAGCAGTATTCTCTGTTTTTCACCGCCGCTTGGCCGGTAGGGTTTCGGAAAAATGTCAATAATCTTGCGCACAGATTCGTCACCTGAACTCTGCCAAAGATAAGACAGTATCTCTCTGTCTTCAAGCCCCCCGAGACTCCCCTCATTAAGCTGATCCTTGATAGTCATTAAAGGGTTGAGATGGGATGAAGGTTCCTGGAATACAAAAAAACTGTTTTTACGAACCTGTTTTGTCCAGTGATTATTGAGGTGTAAACCGTAAGGTTTATTATTAATAACAATTTCAAGCCCCTCCGGATCAAGTAAACCATAAACCGATTTGGACAAAACCGACTTGCCGATTCCTGATTCACCAAAAAGAAAGGTGATTTCATTCTGATATACAGGAAAAAAATCTGTGGAGACAATAGTCCGGTTATCAGATCTGACACTGATTGAAAAACTGTTCTCTTTCATAGACGGTGCCTTTCAGCATAACCGTTCGAAATACTGTAAATGCAAAAAAGGGAGAATACTATCAGGAATGCAACT
Source organism: Fibrobacter sp. (assembly GCA_012728995.1). GTDB lineage: Bacteria > Fibrobacterota > Chitinivibrionia > Chitinivibrionales > Chitinispirillaceae > JAAYEB01. Next base: position 25,231 of record JAAYEB010000022.1, read on the forward strand.
GTCAGTCCCTGAAGATGCTGCATGAAAAGTTGAGGTAAATAACCCGGATTAAACAGCGTGTTTCCAATTGCAAGTATGTCCTGTTTGCTGTCCATTTTTGCAAGAAGGCTTCCAAGTGTTACAGGCATGCTTACTGTGTTGACCCCTGTAGACAAACCCACAGAAATAATGAAATCTACACTGCACTGAAGAAAAACTGCGCTTCCAAAAACCGAAATAAGTTTGTTGAAAATATGAATACGACTGTTTTTCCAGAGTATATCAGAATTAATGATCCGTTTTTCAGATATGCCGCACACTTTCATCGCATTGTAAAAATCAAGTTTTGTAAAATGACTGATCCGTTCTCGCATCAAATCAACCATCTCCATAAAAATAAAAACACTCATACAGAACGCCATTAATACAAAAACGCCAGCCCCTCCAATCCATCCTCTGGTTATCAATGCAGCTATAATTACATAACTTAAAAGCACTCCGATTATCTGTGGAACTGATCGAACAAGATTTAAAATGAATGTCAGCACAATATAACCGCTTCGGATTTTTCTGTACTGAAAAAAGTGAAGTCCAAGGGTAAGCCCCCAGCTTAGTATCAGGGTAAAGATAACAACCAGCAGACAAATAATGATAGTGTTGATGAATCCGTTCGTTACTCTCAGAAGTGCAGGTTTGTTGAGAAACATTATATCCCATATACCAAGAACGGCAACACCAAGGACCCAGATCATGGCCCACCTGTGATCCTTGTTCAAGAATATTGAAAGTAAAAATGATCGCTTTTCAGTTTTCATATTTTAAAGATTCCCGATGCACAATGAAATCGGTAATGATTTCTGTAAATTTAACAGTATAGAAAATACCAAGAACAATGGTTAATACAATATCATAATTTTTATACAGGAGCTGACGAAGCATTTCGTAATTGAGATATCCATGAATATTAAGAGCCATCTCTATTATTATAAGTCCTGTAATAAGAAATGATGCCTGTTCCTTGATAGTAGAGAGATACTGGTAATGAGCATTCCTGAAAATATGGTCGAAAATGTGACACTTGAACTGCTTTACAGGACGTACTATCGATTTCCAGTCTATTGTACCGCATGGATTTCCATGACGGTCTTTTGGGAAGCTGTATCTGTATTCGAGATTTTTTACCAGGCCGGCTTCAACATATCCTTTTCTGCTTTCAGCAACCAGAAATGCATAAAATTTATTTGAATACATGACAAGCAATCCATTGGAAATTAAACCAAGGAGGATCATGAAAATTGAAGAATCGGTGTTGAATTCTGTCCTTATTGAGTATGCTATTACATAGGCAGGAGAAAAAAGAATCATGTATGCAATAACTTTAAAAAAAGAACTTAGAAAACGGGAAATTTTCCTGGCAGGAACTTTCTGCGGATTCGCTTCATGCGCAAGCCTGTGTTCAAATAAACGCTTTTTGGATACAAATCTCCATACTGCAATTGTTTGTACTCCGTAATATGTAAGCACCATTACGATAACGTAGATAACAAGGAATTTAAAATACATTCCTGCAAGGTCAAGCAATTTTGAAAGGGAGAGTTTTTCGTGAACATGGGAGCTCTGAAGTTTTTGGTTGAACTGATCCTCTCTTATACGGAATATCTCCCGCACTGTCTTTATGTTCTTGTCTTTGTGGCCAGGATAATAGATATCCATTACATTTTGAAGAAGCTGCTGTTGAAATGGGTCATTTACATTAGTTATTGGTACTCCACTCAGCAATTGTGCTTCTGAAGAAGCTGGAGAGCTGCTTTGAAGAGAATCGAAGTCGAAAAAGAAAATTACAGAAAGGAGGATAATGCTTACAAAAATCAGCCCCAGAATATGTTCAGTCAGTTTTGATTTCATATTAACTCCGCATCACTTTTTCAAGAATATATTTCTAAAAAGCCTTCCTGCTCTTCGGTACGGGACATCCGTTAGGTAACTTTTCCTGAACTCGTTTGATTCCAGACATTTTTTCCCAGTGCATCTTAATCAGCATGAATTGTAATTTCACTGTTGTTATAATCCACTGTGAAAGGTTTTCCCAACAGAATCTGCTTGATCTCCTGAACTACATACTGAGTACTCTTTTCGAGTTGATCAATAATTTCAACAGAACCGCTAAGTGTACACCTGATAACAGATTTATCTTTCTCGATATTCCATTCCGGAATTGATTTTTGTTGTTTCGTGATTTCATTGAAATGGTTGAAAAAATCGCGATATGTTTCATTAACGGATTTTAAACGGGATTCAATTCTGTATACAATGTTGTTTTGGACCTGTGTGGCTTTTTGTGCTTTTTTCTTTTGTAAAAAAACAGTTGAAGGGCCACTGTACCATCCATACTTTCCCTGTGCCTCAAGGCTGTAAAGATAATAACTGCCCTTGAATTTGAAAATCCGCTCTACTGACCCTGAATTTTTAATTGTAAAAGAGTTTCCCGATGAGGGGTGTTTTTCATATAAACGGATTGATTCTGATAAACCAGCCGTGTCATTGATAATTTCACAGTTTGAAAAGGTTTCCTGATAAGTTTGAGGGAGACCGACAAGATTACCTTTCTCATTTTTCTGGATATGCCATGTTTTCCCTCTGTAATTAAAGCGCAAGGCTTCAGTAATCTGGTCTCCAAGAGTCGTGTTTTTATCAATAATTTGTAAAGGTGCGTATGGAATAAAAACCTGTTTTTTTTCCTTATCCGCAACAGTCTGTTCAAAATGATTCAGGATGCTGAGTTCATAAGGGCGGGACAGAATTAAAAAATCAGCCCGATCAGCTCCGCTTATTTGTGAAACGGATGCAGACAACAGAAACAAGAATGTAAAGGGTTTTGTAATTTTTATCATATTGAGTAATATCAGTAAGCGATTCGTATGCCAGATGAAGGCATACGAATCGGTATGTAATCTATTTCCTGACAGTTTCCTGCCATTTTTCGATTGTAGACAATTGAGATGCAGTTCCGTACAGGTCTATACTGTTATCAGCAAACTGGGTACTAAAATAGGCCAGTGACGGAAGAGAGAAGAGCCAGCTGCCAAGAGCAATTTTCTGATCAAGCTGATCAATATACTGGGCGTAAACTTGTTTGTCGCCAATTTCATGAGTCGACATGAAACCATATATATACTCCAGAAGTTGAGCAAAATCCTCTTTTTCGGGAGAACTGGCAAGATCAATGCGGAAGAAATTCTTGTCTTCCACAAACGACTGTTCATCAATAGTTTGTTCACCCGACTGGTTGATTGCAGTTTTCAGATTGATTTTGTTGGCACTGAAATCCGGTTCACGGAGGAAAATGTTGTACAGGTCAAATAGAAAATTAGATCTGTAACCACTTACCGGAACAAGTACTGCATCATAGTTGCCTCTGCGGATATCTTCGTTTTGTACTGCACTGACCTTGATTTTCCCGCCAAACAGAGCCGGGTCATTCATGATTTCAGCCAGTTCCGAAAGCTCTTCACGAAAACCAAAATTCAAGCATGTATGGATATGTACAGTGTCCGGAAGAACTGATATGTCAACAGGTTCGACTTCGATTTCTCCGGGTACTACAATATCCTCTTCAATGTAGTAGGATGTTGTAGGAAATATGCTGTTATTGAGATATTCATCATAGTTGTTACCGGTTCCCTTATAATTGGCAATATGACGCTGCTGTTCTGTTCCGATCCTGAAAAAACGGTCCATTATCTTCTTGTTATCTATCAATTGGCGTAATGCATGTCGCTGTTCAGGAGACAATCTGGATACATTGTAAAACAGTGCAAAAAAACTGGTGCTGATACTGGATTTGTAGAAATACTTTGTTGAATCGCCAAGAATCGGGGAGATTGCTCCAAATGGCGAGCTTAAAAGTGAATTGATATTGCGGTTTTTCAATTCAGTAGCATAGGTACTGTTATCAATATAAGGTTTCAGGACAACATTCGTTAATGATGCACTGCCATCCGGCGGCTTGTGATAAATTATCTTTTCTTCAAATTCTGTTGCATGAAGATAGGGGCCGGTTCCATTGCTGTAAACAGGCGCATCTATGTCGGAATCGGAAGGAAGAACCTTGAAAGAAAGCACTTCCTTTATATCACTTTCTGTCCAGATACGGTCGCCCCTGAACTGAAAATGTATTTCCCCGTTTTCATCTGGACCACTGAAATCAAAATCGGGAATAGCCTGCGATACAAGAATATAATCGGGTGACATACTGCCAAGTTTCTGAATTCTTCTCAGGGTAAACCTGAGATCCTGTGCGGTGAAAAGAATCTCCTGTGCTTCTTCAACAGTAATTTTTTTCTTCTCTGTTGTTACAGAATAACTTGTATGCCATTTTTTGCGCGGTTTAAGTCGAACAGAAACAACGCCGGTCTTCTCATCAAGACCCATGAATTCCCCCAGGCCGTCTTCATAAACTATGCCGCTGGGGTTTGCTGAAATGTTAAAAAGGCCATCAAAAAGCACCTCGTCAAGCTTGTCCGCAATTGGGACTGAACTTGGAATATGCGGATCAATACGTGGTTTCTGATGTGCAATGTAGGGAAGTACAATCTGATCTGCCAGATTTTTACGGAATACAAAGAAATAGACCAGCGCAGATGCAATCGCAACTAATGCTATACTTACAATTAAAATGGTTTTTTTCATATGAAAGCTCCTCAGTTGTTAACAGATCAGTTTTTCTTTATAATAGGTTTTTGCACCATGATACTTACAGGATGCACTTTGTAGGTATTGTGCGTGAATGTTATCTCAAGAATGTTTGCCTTTTCCTTTTTCATCTGAACCGGTGATATCTGGCATTCATAATCATTTGATGCGCTCGGGGCTGTAATGGTAAACCTGCCCTCATTCTTGAGCGGTACCTTATTCAATGTCATCGATTCATACCACTGCTTCGAACCGGCATTATCTGCAATCTCCTTGGGGAGTTTGATATTTACGTCAAATACCGGAAACTTGGCATCAGTTGGAATATCAATGTACATGCGGACTACGTATTTGTTATTTACCCGTCTGTCGGTAACCGGTAATGCAAAAACCCTGCGATACTGTTTCGGTTTTACTATCCATTTTGCAGTCAAGGGGTCACATTCAGCAATACTGAGCTTGACCTTCTTGTCTTCACCTTTGTAGTATTTCCCATGGGCAACAACGGCGCGTGCTTTCAGAACGCCATCCTTGTTCGGATTTGATGTAAATTGTTTGTAAAGGAGTGTTATCGCTTTTGCCGGGAATTCATTCTCTTTCATTTTTGCGAGATGCTCAATCAGTTCGGTTTTCCGTTTCAGCAGATCATTTCTTGAGCCGGTTGCAAAAGTTACATTGTAAACCGGGAGGAATACAGAATCAGCATAAAGCGAATCAACATTCTCCAGTACCCCAATGTTATCTTCAAGAAACTTAACAATACGTCGTCGCGAAACCCTGTCGATTTTTGTGTAAAGAGAGTCCTCAAGGTCACCAACAACTTTTGCCTTGACGGGATAGATCTCTTCAGGGTTAAGAAAATGGGTGTCTTCATAAAGCTTCCGTAAACCTTCTTCAGCTTTTGGCCAGTTTCTGTCATTAAGTGAAATCTCAATCTGGTTAGCCTGTTCATCAACCGACATCTTGTCGAGTGGTTTGTATTTGGGAATTAAAAAGTCTAGATGCATTTTTTGTGTCAGGTGTCCAAGCATTCCGCTGAAATCTCTCTGTTCCTTGAGTGAATTAAGCAAGGGGACCAGTGATGATGCTTCCTGAAAATGTTCTGCCTTTGTGTTAAAAGTTTCAGTAAACCCGGTTATTGCGCTGTTAAGTTTTTCTTTGCAACTGTATTCATTGAATTTTCCGTAAGATTCATCAAGTGGTTTGACAAGATTTGTTTTTATTGCAGAAACTTTTTTGACAACTCCGGCAAAAAATTTGTCATCCGGCATGTCTCCAAGTTTTTCTATCGATTCATTAATCTTTGCAAGAGAATCGCTGGCAGATTGGAGACCTCTGGCCCTGGTATCAAAATCTTTAACAAATTTGGATAATACCGTATATTCCTGGGGTGCAGCCAGACCTGCATCATTGTAAAGTGTAGCGACCCTGTAAAGTGATGAAGTCATGAAACTTTTTTCATCAAACGGAGCAGCATCATCTTTTTCTGTCAGTTTTTGTTCATAAAAAGGAACAACATCTTTCAACCGTTCATTTATGACATTCTGCGCTTCTGATACAACAGGGCTGGGTAAAGAGTCTTTTTTGGAAAAGAATTCGATAAACAGATCAACCGATTCCATAAGAAGTCCGGGATTCCCGTCACACTGCGATTCTTTTCCGAAAAAATTCAGTACAAGGAGATAATTCTTTTGAAAAGTCATCTCTTCTTCAATTGATGATTTCAATGTCAGGTAGTTTTGATATGCTTCATCTTTGGAATTAAGGATGCTTGGTGGAAAGATTGATTCAATTGCAAGAAGCTCATTGTAGACATTTTCCAGTTCGCCATAATGATCTTTTACAAACTTGACCATTTTGGGGAAATTTGTTCCCTGAAGATGTTTTCCGGGGCCAATAGAATTATATGCTTCACGGTCAACACGGTTGTTTTCAAGAATTTCCTTGAATGATGCATGTTTGTTTTCAAATTTGAATCGCCATTGAGGGACATATCTATAATCAACATTAAAAATCACGTCCTCAGGTATGGACTCAATTATCAGATAATAGCCGCTTCCGTTATTTTCAATCGGGTATACACTCATTGTGTCGCAAGTCGATTCGTCGGTGATCTTTTCTCCAGGCCGTTTTTTGTCTGTCAGTTGGGAGGTTAAAAAACTGGAGAAGCTTTTTTTGGCAGGTATACTTAATACCAGATAATAGTTTTTGTCTTCAGCTGATGGAAACTGGATAAAATAACGTTTTTCCTTTTTCAGCTCAAAATCTTTTTTCCCGTCTTTAAGCTCGATATAGCCTTTTTCTGCAGAGGAAAGCTCCGGTTTAGGCTGGAGCTGTTTGTAAGCTGAACATCCAATAAAAAATAGAAACGCCAGAACTGAGATGAACCTTAATCTCATCTAAAAACCCCCTTGGGAAGAAAAATCAATGTTTTCTATAATTTAATCAAAGAATAAATATAATAGTAGATTTTTAAAAAGGGAGTATTTTGACACATTTTTTTTGGAACAGGTAATAAAAATGCTATTTCAGCATCAATTCTTTACCAGGATCAATTGTAATCCCGAAGAACTTTTCTAAGCAAAAGTCCCGATTCGCTTAAATCGGATAGTTGCCAGTTACCTTTTCTATCTGCACCAGGTTTCAGGGCAGCAGAGGTTTCAGGCATATCTGAAATCGACCAGTTACACCAGCTTAAACTGTTTTTGTCCATAAAGGACAACCACTCTGCGGTTTCGTTCTTGTCCAGATACCCATCGCCGTTTGCTTCGCATGCCCCCCATTCAGTAACAAACAGGGCAAAGTTTTTATCAAGTGCTTTTTGAGCTTTTTGGCGAAGCCACTCCTTGTGGCTTGATGCGTAAAAATGGAGTGTGTAAGCGGTGTTGAAATCATTAAGCGGATCCTGTACGGCAATGTCAACGTCCTGAGACCATCGGGGAGTGCCGGCGACTATAAGGTTTGATGATCCCGACGAACGGATCGTTTCGGTTATCTCTTGGGCATACGGTTTGATCTCTGTTGACCAGTCCTGTTTTATTGGTTCATTGAAAATTTCATAGATGATATTTGGCATATCGTAATAACTGGATGATATTTCCTTAAAGAATTTCTTTGCAGCACCAGGATGATTCTGTGCATTATGATCGTGCCAGTCTACAATAATATATATGCCCAGCTTTTGGGCAGCTTCAATTGCGGTCCTGACTTTTTTTGTTTCGGTATCAGGGTTTAGAAGATATCCGCCATTTTCGACTGCCATTGCAAGCCGGATAACAGAGATGTTCCAGTCTTTAACAAGCCATCCTATAACATCTTCATTCCAGTATTTCCCTTTCCACTGGCTCCAGTACAAAGACATTCCCCTGATCTGTACAATTTTGCCTGAGCTGTCTACGATACGGTTACCGTTTACCTGAAGTTTTCCGTGTTTTGAGACCGGGGATAATCCGGATAAATTATTCATTTAAGCTCCTGCTGTTTTGCTGAATGGTATCAATTAGTCCGAATGATCAGATTCAGGAATAATTGGTGCAGGCATTAAGGATTTTATCAGTTTGTTCAAAATATATACCACAAGATGTGATTGATGAG
>JAAYEB010000203.1 GCA_012728995.1 Fibrobacter sp.
CTCCGGGGGCAAGCAATTTGAGTAGGTTGTTATGTGCCCTGTAGTTTTATGTTACCTTAATCCGGCAAAAGGTACTCTTTCTACAGGGCAATTTCCGAATTTGGAAATAGTGGAGAACAGTCCAGGTCGGACCTGGAATAACCTGGAACCTATAGAGTGTGCAGGTAGTAAATGCTCACAAGTCATTGTCCAACCTGTGATCAAAAACGTGCGTTGTTTCCTGGACACCGGCTCAGGGATAAAGTATTTGCAGATGTTCCCCACAGGCAGTGGGTTTTTACAATTCCCAGGCGGTTTCCCTGTGAGCCAAAGATGGACTACGGGTTCTTTGAGCAAACCTGCCTCTGATTGTTCCTTCATGTAAATCGTGCGTTAAAGCGTTCTGGTTCGGGTATACACTATTTTGCGTATTTGATACTCTTTTACCCACTGTTTAGTTTGTTGGTAAGCTGAAGCGAAAAAATATGAAGGAATGCGGTTAAAAAATGTAGCAGATGCAAAGAGAATTTCTAAGATCGAGCTGCCCCCACCCAAAATATCAAAATTTCTATCAGCCAGCTGAACACGGATTGATGGGGTATGTAGCCTCACCCCCCGCCCCCCTCTTCCGCAAAGCGGAAGAGGGGGGCGGAAGAGTGCAAAATGAATTTTTGTATTAGAGTAATCAGTCTTTAAATTCAAATCCCTTTTTAAACAGTGCCAGACAGGCATCCACAACTTCACAATAATATTCAGGGAGAGGATGTCAGTATTTATGTAACAAACGATGAAGGACTTGTAACAGATGATATTCAGACCCAAAAATTAGGTTCAGATACAACCATAATTGAGGTTCGTGTCCCTCAGGGTGGACCCTTTTTGATCTGGGCTATTGTTGATACTTCAAAAACATTTGATTATTCAACATCTGATAACTTTCCGAAAGGCTCATTTTTTGCTATGGAATCCGATTTCTATATGACCGGACCTGTTTCGCATATTCTTTCTAAATGGTATGTAGTAACTGATGATGAGGGGAATTTTAAGGAAATTTCAACAGATATCATCAGCACTAATGCTCCTGATGGGTTAACCGCAGATATCGATATTTCAGATACATCTTTAACTCTTTCCTGGAATGAATGGGATGATGCCAACGCCTATTACCTGTATTATGCGGAAGATAGTGTTGTATCGGAAAGTGATACCAGAATAATGGTTACTGGTTACAGTAAAAAGTTAACTACTGGCAATTTAAATTATGGGAAAACATATACGTTCGCTGTCATGGGCAATAATTCTAAAGGTTATGATTCTGATCTTCGCATATTTGCAATTTACCTTAGCATGTTTTATCCATGCATAGAACTTTTAATGCTTTGCTTTTCTTTTAGTACCACTTTATTTTGTATGTCGCATGGCTATTGTTAATATCCTTACGTTTACAAATTCACCCGGATATCATGCTCTTGGGATACTGGATCGAAATGAAAACCACCTCAGGAGCATCAAATGCAGTTGAATCCCCTGGTCCTCAACCGCCCACCGTATCTCAGGCGATTCTATCAAGGTTATTTTATTACATCTAATAAACAAAGGAGATAAGCTTCTGATTAAACCCGGAGAGAAAATACCTGCTGATGGACAAGTCATTAGCGGAGAGTTTTCGGTGAATGAAGCGAAGATCACCGGTGAATCGGTTCCTGTGTATAAGAAAAGCGGTTGATCGGCGGTTCGGTAAATGGTAAAGGATCTATTACCATTGTGGTAGAAAAAACCTGGGAGGAATCATTTCTTTCTCAGGTGGTAAAGATTGTTTCTGATGCACAGTACACAGCTTAAACAAAAAGAGAAAGTCGCCCAAGAAAGTTGAGGTGTTTGCCTGATTCTGGACACGAAAGTAATTTTTGTCTTAATATGGATAGCATATAATTGCTGGTGCAATATTAAACAGTCCCTATTCCCAGGCAACATAACCGAAGAGCCTTCAATCAGATTTGAACATATACCGAAAATATTGTTATGCTCCTCTTCATAGATTAATTTTAAGCCTTATTCAGACAATTCTTTAGAATTAAATTCCATAGCATCCCTCCAATAAAA
>JAAYEB010000204.1 GCA_012728995.1 Fibrobacter sp.
ACTTATTTCATACCTTGAATCCGGTAATTTTTTAAAAACGGTTTCTGTATTTTTAAAGCTCAGTTGTTTCAACTTGTCTGCAGACAGCAGTTGTGCAAAGGCTATCTGAACCGGTAAATCGGATATTTCCAGAAGAGAAGTTTTTAAAGATCCCTCAATTTTCAGAGAATCAATAAGCAGAGGTGATGAAGCAAAGTTCAGTTTAAAATCGGCAATGCCGCTTAAATTCCCGGCTTTACCATATTGTTCATAGATTTCTGAAATATTTAAACCGGATCCAGCAACATGCAGATCGTTTAATCTCATTTTATCTATAGCAATTGCTCCGTTAATATTTACCAATCCCTGTTTATAGCCTGTACTGCAATTTTCAATAATGATCTTGCCATTTTCATATAAAAGTGAAAAACGTATATGTGTTAATCTATTCTGAAAAAAATGGCATTCATCTGATGAGCATGAAACTTTTAAGGATTTGGAACTGTCTGAATTAAATTCTGTTTGTGAATAAATATTTTTAATCGTGAATAGAGAACTGTCATTTTTTAGAAATGTAATATCCAACCCGGCAAATTCAATTGATATGCATTGATCAAATGCTTCCTTAAAACGTATTATTGATAGATTCAGATTGTCTGTAAAATCATGAAAATTGTCACTTGAATTTGGAAGATATTTTTTTTTCCATTTTTCCCAATTAATATAGGCTTTTATTACATTGCAGTTTAAAAAAACGGATCTTATATTACTTTTGAAACCTGAAGTTTTATCAGTTTTTGTGGATAAAGTTAAACCCTGTAATGAAATTCCTTTCCAGAGAATAATACGAACATTATCAGCCGATTCTATGTTTACACCTGACAAACTTAGCTGCGAAAGAATGTAATTTTCTAATTCGGGATGTTTTAATGGAAAAAAGCCAATTAAAAGAACAGTAAACGCAATTAAAATTGCAAAAACGACAAATAACTTGAGGAAGGCAAATAGCCTGGCATTGTAAAAATGTATTTTGGAAAAAACTGTTCTCTTTTTCATAATTTTTCAATAAGTTTGATAGTTTGTGTATTCTGTTCCTGATATTATTTTTTAACATTGATTATAATCAAATGTGCACGCTTCTTTAGCGTTTTCCATTTAACAGTAATAATTTCGGTTAGAGAACGGAACTTTCACCGATCAAATTTATTTTATGGATAAATAAACCGGAAATTACTGATCTAAATAAAAGTAACATTTTTCATAGTAGCTTCATAGGGTAATATGTCAACAATCAAAAAAAATGATAACGAAAAAACTGTACTTGTTTTATCTTCCGATTTTCCTTTCAGAGCCAAATTAAGAGAAAATCTATCATTACAGGATTTTAAAATAATTGAAGCAGATTCACATACAGAAGCACTGACTGTTCTTGATAAAAATCATGTAAACATTGCATTCGTAGATATCGAACAGATGCCGCTTCTGGAACTTGATATAATAAGTTATATCCGAACGCGACATAATGCAGAAATTGTTGTTCTTACTACTTTAAACGAGCTTGAAAATGCAACTATTGCGCTTAGAAATGGTGCTGCATTTTATCTGCTCAAACCGATACGACTAACTGATTTAAAATCTGTTTTAGATAAACTTGCCCTTCGTATAGAACAGCAAAAAGATCATATTGAACTTGAGCAACGCTTTCTTTCAGATCTGATGGCAGGTTCACAAACAATGCAAAAACTTTTAAAGTTTTCCATGAAAATAGCTCCTACAAGTTCAACTGTCCTTATTGGCGGAGAAAGCGGTACAGGAAAAGAGTTTTTCGCCAGAATAATTCATCGTATGTCTAAAAGGTTTGATGGGCATTTTGTTGCCATGAATTGTGGTGCTATTCCGGAAACTCTATTTGAAAGTGAACTATTCGGACATAAAAAAGGATCTTTCACTGGTGCCGACCGCGATAAACCTGGTCTGGTCGAAGAAGCTCATCTGGGCACACTTTTTCTTGATGAAGTAGGTGAACTCTCCCCTGCTGCACAGGTAAAACTCCTCCGTTTTCTTCAGGAACGAGAATTCAGGCGGATTGGAGATAATGTAACAAGATCTGTAGATGTCAGGATAATTGCAGCTACCAATAAAGATCTATCGCGACTTATCCAGATTGGAGATTTCAGGGAAGATCTTTACTATAGACTTAATGTGTTTTATCTTCATATGCCCCCCCTTCGCCAGAGAAAAGAAACAATTCCAAATCTGATTCGTCTCTTCGTTCACAGGTACAATGAATTGTTCAACAAACAAATCAATAATATATCAAAAAGTGCCGAAGCAATCCTAGCAAATTATGATTACCCCGGTAATATTCGTGAACTAGAAAATATTATGGAACACGCAATAGTTCTTGCAGATGGTACAGAAATCACAGAAAAAGATCTTCCTGAATTCATGTTCAAAAACCGGCTTTTGCTGTCGGCACCGGAAATTAAGGCAGACAAACCATATGAAGATGTAATGACACTTTCAGAACTGGAGAAACATCACATAAAAAATGTGTTGTCCATTACAAATTTTAATTACACCGAAGCATCCAGAAAACTGGGAATCTCACGTTCCACACTTTGGCGTAAAATCAAAGAATTCAACATAGAAACCTCCTGACATGAAAATAAGAATTTATTATGAAGACACCGATTGCGGCAATGTAGTCTATTATGCAAATTATTTAAAGTTTATGGAGCGAAGCAGAACCGAATTCCTTCGAGAAAGAGGAATAGACCTGGCGAGTTATCATAAAAAAGGATACCTGTTTGTAGTAGTTGACGCTCATATAAAATATCGCGCACCGGCTTACTATAACGATCTTTTGGATGCTGTCAGCTTTGTAACAGAATTGACATCGGTTTCCGTTTCTTTCACAACAAATATAACCAGTGAAAAGGGACGACTGTTAGTTAAAGGGGATATTCGCCTGGCCTGTGTAAATTCTAATGGGCGTGCATGCAGAATTCCGCATGAGATCAGTGAAGCTCTTGTAAAATAAGTATCAAACTTCTCTACAAATCTGTTTTCCACCTCTTTAATGATTCAATTGCCCTTGAACATATCAGTTCTTTCTTTTCAGCTTTACCGATTTTTCTTTTTCCATTATTTTCAAGTGGCGGGAAAAGACCAGAATGAATATTTGTTGGTGTAAATTTATCGTTGTCAGAAACAGTAATATGTTTTATTAAGGCTCCAATAGCAGTTTCTGGTGATGGCGGTGATATCTTTTTACCTTTAATCCGACTGGCTATGGAGAGAGCTGCATAATGCCCTGTTGCAATACTCTCTGTATAACCTTCGTTACCACAAATCTGACCTGCAAGAAACAGATTTGGAAGATCTTTAAAAGATAGATCTGACGTCAGCAGTTGTGGAGACTGCATATAAGTATTTCTGTGAATACTCCCAAAACGAAGGAATTGGGCATTTTTCAATCCTGGTATTAATCGGAAAACCCGTTTTTGTTCGGGAAAAGTTAAACGTGTTTGAAAACCAACCAGATTAAAACTATCGGAGTTTATGTTTTCTTTTCTTAGCTGGCAAACAGCAAAAGGTCTTTTACCAGTATGAGGGTTAATTATTCCAACCGGCCGCAGAGGGCCAAATGCAAGAGCTTTGTACCCGCGCTGCGCAGCAACTTCAACCGGAAGACATGCTTCAAAGAATTTTTGATTTTCAAACGAGCGTGCATTAACCTGATCCGCTTTTTTCAGTTCTTCGTAAAATAACTTATACTCCTGCTCATCAAAGGGACAATTAAGATAATCACCAGACCCTTCCTCCCATCTTGAAGCAAAAAAAGCAATATTATAATCAATAGAATCAGCCGAAACAATAGGTGCTATTGCATCATAAAAATGTAGTGATGAAGTCAGGAAGCTGGATGTAAGCCATTGAACAAGGTTTGGCGAAGCAAGGGGACCTGCTGCAATTATGCAAAATGGCTTTTTCAATGGTGGACTGCAAACTTCCTCATGTACAACAGAAATCAGTTTATCATCAGACAATCTATTGTTTACAGTTGAAGAAAAAACTTCACGGTCAACAGCTAACGCACTGCCTGCCGGAATTGATGTTTGTTGCGCAATACCAAGTAATGGACTTTGAAGTAATCTCAATTCCTCTTTCAGAAGCGCATGTGCAGAAGGCAATTTAATTGACTTAAATGAATTAGAACACACAAGTTCTGCAGGTAAATCTGTTTTGTGTGCAGGGCTTCTCCAAATCGGGCGAGCCTCATAAATTTTTACAGGTATACCGGCCCTTGCCAAAACAAGGGCTGCTTCACAACCGGCCAATCCAGCCCCGATTATTGCTACTTCACTGTTTTGAGACATTATGTTACCAGAAAAAAGGACAGTCAGGAAACATTTTCAGAATCATTTTCGTTTTGAGTTACAGCTTCTGATTCATATCTGCATGAAAGGCATCTGTACATTGGCCCTTTACGTTTAGTTTCTTTGTAAACCATCATCGGATACCCGCATTGTGGACATTTACGGTTAACAGGTTTATCCCATGTTGCAAAATTACAATCGGGATATTTATCACAACCGTAGAATATTTTCCCCCGTCTGGTTTTTCTTTCAACAAGAGTACCGCTACAATCAGATTTAGGGCATTTAACACCTGTTGATATTGATTTGGTATTTTTGCATTCGGGATACCTGGAACACCCTAAAAATCGGTTTCCATTCATGTTTAAAATCAACATGGGTGCACCACATTTGTCGCATTTTTCATCTACCTTGACGGCATTAACTTTTTCTAATCGTTCGGTATATTTACATGAAGGGAATCCCTGACAGGCCAGAAATTTTCCGTTTTTACTCCATTTGATTACTAGTTTATTTTTGCCGCACTCAGGACAGATCCTGTCGGTGACTTCCTGGTTTTGTGCCCTGAGATCTTTAATGCTGCTTTTTACTTTTGATAATCTTCCGGAAAAGGGTTCGTAAAACTCTTTTAATACCTGAATCCAGTTAGCATTGCCATCTTCAACCCTGTCCAGTGATGATTCCATGCCAGCAGTAAAACCAACGTCAAAAACCTCAGGAAACTCTTTTACAAGAATATTTTTCACCATAAAACCGATTTCTGATGGAATGAATCGTCGTTTTTCAAGTATAACATATTTACGACGCTTCAGCGTATCAATAATCTGAGCATAGGTACTTGGTCTTCCAATGCCTTTGTCTTCCAACTCCCTTACCAGTGATGCTTCAGAGTATCGAGGGGGCGGCTGAGTAAAATGTTGAGCTTCAGTGAGTTTTAAAATATTTACAATATCATTGGCCTGCAGTACCGGAAGCCTTACGTTTGTATCGTCACCTGTATCATTTGAATTTTCTTCTACAGTTTCATCGTATAAAGCCAAAAAACCCTCAAATTTCATGATCGATCCTGTTGCACGAAACAGACAATTATCACCTTCGATATCTACTCTGGTTGAATCAAATAATGCATTTTCCATCTGAGAAGCTAGAAAACGTTTCCATATAAGCTCGTATAAACGAATCTGGTCTCTGGATAAATACGGTTTGATACTGTCCGGAGAAAATTTCATGTCAATTTGTGAAGGTCGTATCGCTTCATGCGCATCCTGAGAGTTTTTCTTTTTTCCATATTTTCGTGGTGCAGATGGCAGATGTCTATTATCGTATAATGTTTCGATAACTTTACGTGCAGCACTCAGGGCTTCATCTGCTATTCGAGTTGAATCGGTACGCATATAAGTAATCAATCCCATTGATCCCAATTCACCCAGTTCCAGCCCTTCGTATAATTGCTGTGCGATCATCATCGTTTTTGCAGCTGAAAACCCCAGTTTCCTCGCAGCTTCCTGCTGAAGTGTACTGGTAATAAATGGTGGATACGGTTTGCGTTCCTTTTTTGAACGATGAACATTTTTTACAGTATAATTGACATCGCTTAGCCGGTTGATAATTGCTTTTGTTGTTTCTTCATCCGGAAGAAGAGGATTTTCATTGTCACCTTTTCTTCCATCTATGGAAAAAAGCTTTGCAGAGAACTGTGATTTTTCAAATGAGAAATTTCCCACAACAGACCAGTATTCTTTTTTCTGAAATGCATTGATCTCCTCTTCACGTTCGCATATCAGACGTAAAGCAACTGATTGTACGCGTCCGGCACTTAATCCTCGAAATATCGTTCTCCAAAGAATTGGTGAAACCTGATAACCAACAATTCTATCCAGAATGCGACGAGCCTGTTGAGCATTCACCTTATTCATATCAATTTCCTGTGGATGTGCAAATGCAGCCAAAACAGCCCGTCTGGTAATCTCATTAAACATCACTCGTTTAATGGAGGTATTTTCATTTTTAATTGATTCGCAAACATGCCATGCGATAGCTTCCCCTTCCCTGTCAGGGTCAGGAGCTAAAAAAACATCTTCAACCTTTGACGCTTCATCTTTAAGAGCACGCAAAACACGACGTTTTCCTTTTGATATGGTGTATTTAGGCTTGAAATCCTGATCGATATCAACCCCAAGCTCTTTCTCTGGAAGATCTATAACATGACCCATAGTCGCCCTGACAGCAAACTCCTTACCTAAATATTTCGAAATCGTTTTGCATTTTGCAGGAGACTCAACTATCACTAAATGTTTTGCCATAAATGCAATTTTCCTTATCTTGATAACTCAATTTTGTTATACAATATACTTTAAAGTTTTAAAAGCTGAAATGATTCGCATGAATACGCAATCAAAATGCCATTATTGAATATTGATTCCTGAGTTTTAATAGTTCCTGTACATGAATCACAGTGATATATTCGTAAAGAATATCAAAACCAGTTCTGAACAGCTTTTTTTTGATACTGTACCACAGGCTGTAATTCAAATACCAAAGCTAATGGGCACTTTTTCAGTTCAAAATATTCTCTAAAAGGGTCAATTATAATATCTTTTCCATCACAGTTATTAAAAATATATTCTCATTAAAAAACATTAACATTCAGCTTATAATTATCCGGATCATTTTTCATACACTAATTTCGTATCAGATACCATTTTCTTGAATTGCAGTTCGAAATTCGAAAAGTAATTAGGATATAAATCTTATAAATTACTTTTTTGGTATCCATAATTTTTAGAAAGATACTCAGATATTGCAGTATCATAATCTGCAGTATGACAAAAAGCTTTTACCGCCATCTCTTTTCGAGTTTCAAATGAAATTGTACCATCTTTTTCGATCTCGGCAATTATTCTGTCGTAATCATCCGGATCAACAACAACTGTTACGTAGGCATGATTTTTTGCAGCACTACGAATCATTGTCGGTCCTCCGATATCAATATTCTCTATAGCATCCTCAATTTTTACATCCATTTTTGATATTGTCTGTTTAAAAGGATATAAATTCACCACAACTAGATCAATTGGTTCTATTCCATTATCTTTCATTTCTTTACAATGATTTGAGTTATCACGAATTGCCAAAATTCCACCATGAATCCGCGGATGAAGTGTCTTGACCCGTCCATTTAAAATTTCCGGGTGACCTGTATATGAATCTACGGATCTGACATTTATATTATTATCCAACAGAGTTTTGGATGTTCCACCTGTTGAGAGAATCTCTACACCCTTTTTTGCCAATTTTTTTGAAAATTCAATTATGCCGAATTTATCCGAAACACTGATCAGTGCTCTTCTGACAGCTAAATGACTCAAACAACTCATACCAACTTCCTTTTTCAAAAACCATTAAAGAAGTTAGAATATGATTAATTGCATAGGGTAATGCCAATAGAACCAACTATAAAGATGCAGATATTTCATTTGTCGGACAAAAATCATGAATGTGCTTGATCTACATAGATTATACTTTAACCTGCATTTTAATTATGCTCTCAATAAAACTTATAAATTATTTTAGTAATGATATACAAAAATTGATTAGATCCAGTCTCAATTTGGGATTTGTTGTTTTGTTTGCTGGTAATATTTTGATATTTCTACTAAAAAAGATAAATCTCAATTTAATATGGTTATGAATGGAGGCATATTTTATTAAGATAATCCACATTGAAGACATTCAGTAAATGCTAATCAAGCATAGTGCTGTTGATACCTGCTAACAACCATATTACTGTTCTCCGGATATGTTATGCAAGATTTTTACAACAGCAGGTCTTACTGTAACCCGTATAAAATCATTGGTATCCCTGGTGGTTAATTTCTGCGGGTATCTGGAATGGTGGGAAAAACCAATAAAAGGAAGGATTCTCAATATGAATATCCTGATAATCGGTGGTACAGGAAACATCTCATCTGAAGTTGCAGACGTTCTTTATAAACAGGGTCACTCCATCACTGTTGTAACCACAGGAAAACACCATGTACCTGTAAAGTACAAGCAAATAAAAGCAGACAGGCAAAACCAGAGTGAATTCAAAAACGCATTATCTGATGTTATTGCCGATATTGTAATAGATTTTTTTGCGTTTGTACCTGAACACTGCCGTACAGATTTCGAGATCTTTAAAGGAAAAATCAGACAGTTCATATTTATCAGCAGCGCAACAGTTTACCAGAAACCACACAAAAAACTTCCGATATCAGAAGAAACGGTTTTAGATAATCGGTTCTGGAAGTATGCTCAAGACAAAATAGAATGTGAGCGTTTTTTAAATAGCGTAAATAACAGTTTTTTTCCTGTAACAATCGTAAGACCATCTCATACATTTGGTAGAACCTGGATACCGTCTCCTGTAAATGGATCTGATTTCACAATCGCAAACAGGATTCTTAATGGGAAACCTGTGATTATCCATGACAAAGGTGAATCACTCTGGACATTGACAGCTTCATCTGATTTCGCTTCAGGTCTGGCCGGTCTGGTTGGTAATATGGATGCAATAGGGGAATCATTTCACATAACCAGTGATGAATCATTAACATGGAACTCAATATATAACATTATTGGATATGCATTGGGTAAAAAACCTCAGATTGTTCATATACCCAGTGATTTTATAGCCAGAGTTTATCCGGAATCCTATGGCATGCTTATGGGAGATAAAAAAGAACATGGAGTGTTTGATAATTCCAAAATCAAAAAATTTGTTCCAGGATTCAAATGTAATAAGACCTTCAGCATCGCCATAAGGGAATCAATCAATTGGTTTATGAAAGATGAACAAAGAATGGTTATTGACATTGAACAGGATCGATTAATTGACTCGATTATAAATCAATGGCTTAACTACAATAATTAAATTACTGTATTAAACATGGGAAAAGAAAGATCTGCATAAATGCAGATCTTTCTTTATTTGTTTTTCAGTTTTTGAACCCAAAAAATGAATCTATCTTTTTTGCAATATCATCACCGGTAATTGCAACATCCTGATCATGATTATCAGATAAACTATTCTGGTTTTCAGCAAATGACTTATCAACTTTGGAAACTGCAGGTGTGCTGGTATTACTTTTCTTTTCTTCAGGTATTTTTTGAGATCTATCAGTCGATTTATTCTTATTAATTTCGCTCTGTATGGAATCATTCTCGTTATCATACGGTTCAAATTGAATTGTTTCACATAGAATCTCTTCCCTACCCGGTTCACCAGGAAATTTTGAGTTATCCGAATTATCATCTGAAACTGTTATCTGCTCTGAATCAGCATTTTTTTCATAAGCAATATCTTTTATATTGCTCATGTCATAATCCATTATCGTTTCCATAGAAAATTCTTCATCACTCGAATCAGACAGAATTTCATCTGAACTTTTTTCTGATAAAATCTCTGATTGATCAGAAGAAACACTGAATTCGGGCTCACTTTCAGTACTCTCTATTTGCTCTTCCTGATCAAAAGATTCTGCCTGAAAATCTTCAACAGATATCTTTTGTGATTTTAAATCAAAAGAATTTTTATCTTCAAACAGACTTTTCTGGTCAGAAATGTTTTGATCCGCTATTTCAAAACTGTCTTGTTCTTCGTTAAAATCACCTTTTTCCGTCTCTGTAACGAAAAATTCTTCCGGGATATTTGCTTCAAAGCTATCTATCTCATGCTCTTTTTGATCAACAACAGCTTGATTTGATTCACTTTTATCACTTTTCTCATCAGGTAATTTTGAACCTGAATTATCTGGTTGCATGGTCTTGTCTGTTTCAGGAAGGGTATTTTGTAATGAATCTGCAGTATGTTCATCAATGCCTATTTTGTCTTTTTGATTTTCATCTTCAGTTAGTTGAATAAAATCAATATCTGTTTCATTAACTTCGGCTGCATTCTGTTCAATAGGGGGTTCTTCAACTTGTACTAATTCATCTGAAGAGGTTGTTTTTGCAACTGGTTCATTATAATGATCAGTGATATCTTCATGACTTGAAGATTCTGCAGGCAAGTTTTTAGCATCAGATTTTGAAAAGGCCATTTCGCCTGAAACTGTTTTATTCTGCAGCTCCAGAAACAGTTCAACATATTTAACAAAATATATGTCAAGCAGATGCATGCTTGATTTAAGAGAACGGTTTATTGACTCGTATTTAGATTCAAATGTTTTGTTAAATTCGGTTCTGTTTATTTTTTTGCTGATATATAACCTGCTTATATTTTCAATATCTGCTAGCAGATCAGCAATAGAAGTTACAATTTCATTTAATTCTTCATTTGATTTTTTGCTTCGGTTTAAACGCAGACTTATTACGACTCCCCAAATTATTGAAGCCATAATAATTCCGCCAATAATTCCAACTACCAAATTAATTCCATTAAGCCCCATAAAAACTCCTTCAATTATGCGGTTAAGTAACCAGTTAATTTAACATTACTGTTTTATTATAATAATCAAAGAGAGGATGTGTCAAATGCAGACTTCTTATTCTTTTCAATACTGTTGTAAGAATATTTCAACCCCCTCCTGAAAAGAATTAAATATTCAATTCAAACAAAAAAACTTTTATCACCTGTAATTAACCAGTTTTATAAACTGTTTATTGGTAAAATGATATAGCGATTGATACAAAACAAGTCCAGTAAGTTTGATACTCTCTATCAATTCATTAAATCACGTTCAATTAGCGCACTATGAAAATCTTGATTGATAACTACTATTCAGATACATACAAGATAATTTCTTTGCACTCAAAATATATCATTTATTATGACATCCCCAAAACTTATACTCCTCTGTACGATGCAGTATCATAAATTATCTGATATTTTTTAACAGCATCCTCCCATGTAAATAGTTTCAGCATATTGATACCATTAAGAATCATTTCAGCATAAATTTCTGGTTTCGAGTATATTTCAATAGCATCGCAAAGAGCATTATGGGCACTGCTGACCATAGAACTATACAACCGATTTTTTGGACGCTCGCTTAAAGGATATCGCAATAACTTCTTCCATTCTTCATCCAACTTTTTACCTTTATATGCTTCTCTATATAGAATACCTGTAGGACATTGTTTTTGATTTTTTAATTTTAACAAATTATTGTAGTACTCAGGTATCTTGTTTTTTGTTATGGAGCTTATTTGTGTCCATAATCCCCCTGTACCTCTGGCCAAAACCGGCGTGCCATGGATATAGCCTTCTGTTGCAGCACCAAATGGCTCATAAAAAGAGGGCATAATTAAATAACTTGCTCCTTTTAGAAATATGTTGTAATCAGTTCTAGGAACTCTGAAAGGACATACTACTATATCACCATTGCATTCTTTTGTAATCTGTTCAAAAAATTTAATCTCATTATTTCCTGATGAAGGGCAAAATACGAGTTTAGCACTTCCGGTTGGTAATTTTTTAAATGCATGGAATATAACATCAAAGCCCTTTTGCATAATATCCAGACGACCGGACATAAAGAAAACAGGCGTTTTCGGATTCTTAAAATTTATTTTGCCTATTACACGTTTATCATGAAGCGAACGCAATCTTGTTAAAAACAGGTTTTTGTGGTGATTTTTTTCCTTTAACAGAAGATTATAATCTTTATTTTCAGCTGCAATTATTATCTCTCTGTTAAAAGGAACCCTGAAATTACCAAACAATCCATTCTCAATACCAATTGGAGGATTTTTTGAAAATTCATACTGCAGATGATCGGTAAAAGTGCCTCTCTGTAATGGATCACATCTTAGTTCATGGGCAAAACAGGAACTGACCGTTGTTAGCGGCCCATTCAAAAAAGGTATGGAACATTGCAATACTGTATCACCAGGAATATTTTTACCAAAAAACATCAATTTATGTGCAGCCGAAACACCTTTGTCAAAACTATTATGCAATGTGAGAATTGTCCTTGCCTGTTTTAAAACATTGCTTAATACAGATAATTTCGATGTAATTGCAATTGGAGCTGTCTCCCAGTCATTGGCATGAATAATCAGACTTGAATCATATCCCAGTTTTTTAAGGGCAAAAGGAACAACTGCACAAAAACTTAGTGAATCCAACAGAAGTTGTTCAGAATCCTGGTACTCATATGGATTCTCTCCGGCAAAAAAACGTCCGCTTATCTGCAGAAAATATGAAGGAATTGCAGAGCCGGTATCTTCATAACAGTTCATAACTAACTTGCAATTACAAAGATGAAAAATCAAATTGCAAAACTTTTTCTTTAGAATACCCTTTTTTAGGGCATTTTTGGTATTTCGATTGGAATGAAATGGAGTTAAAAAAATTACTTTTTCGCCAGAATCTTTAAGTCCTGAAGGAAGAAAGTGTGAAACAGCTGCTAAGCCACCCAATGATGCAAAACGATTTTCAAAAGAAAGATATACTATTGTACGTTTTTTAATGCTGAATCGACATTCAGCTTTGTTAATAAGATCTATCTCTCTTTGTTCAAACAAAAAATGAAGATTCCTTCGCATCAACAACCAGTTGTCATTCTTGATATAAAAATCAGGATCGTAATTATTGATAATATTCCTCATGTGTTAGCCTATTCATTTTTTTTCAACTTTCCTTTTCTACGATGTAAAAAAAGGTTTTCTAATTATTCTACATGATTAATTGATTTATCACAATAAGAAATCAGGTAAAAATTTCAGTTTCCTACATTATTTGAACCAAAATCGGACGATTAATAATTTACAGCTTGTCCCGCAGTGCGGGAATGAGCTGCACAGCGGCATTTAACATAAAGGGGTCTGACTGTAAAGGTCATATCTAACTTTCACCGTTGTCGTAATCGCTATCCCCATGACTGCATTTTAAGCGTTCAGGGTCTATTCTTTATACCGATGTCCGAGAAACAGATAGAGTAAAGGAATAGTCTGATTCTGGTTGAATATGTTATCCGGTTTTCGTTCGATTAGATATCTCCAGACAATATTTAATAATTTTATTACCAATGCGGTCAGAAACACCCCAAATCAGTCCAATAAACGCTGGAAATACAATATTAATTAAAAGTATCACAGTAGAAATGGCAAACGCCGTTGCTGGTATGAGTAAATGAGGAAAAAATGTACTAAATTCATTTAAAAAGAACATGAATGAATATTCTCTAAGTCCAATATTTGCTATAAAAAATGGAAAAAACAACATAAAAAGATATGACTCTGATGCAATGATGAGGTTTATCACAAATTTCGTAGAACCAAACATTCCCAATACGATTGCCGTTTGTAGTATGAGCAAAATGTAAGATATTAGTGAGTAGAAAAAAACTCTTTTTGAGTTAACATATTCTATACCTTTAATATGTTTTGAGATAACACTTAGAAAACCATTTTTAAAATGACCAAAAATGGTTGGATAGGATTTTAATAATAAAAGAAAAAGCAGGAGGACAAGAGAAGAAAAAACTATCAGTATTTTCAACTTATTTACATTGGCAGAGTCAAAAACATACAGATGAACAGCAATTGCAATTATGCCAAAAACCAAAATTGGAATGATTGTATAAAACCGATCTGTTAAAACCGAAACTACAGAACAGATTTTTTTTTTATCACTTAGCCCCCATGCCCTCATCAATTCTCCAAAACGACCAGGTGTAATAAATGCCAGCAGGTGTCCCCACAGAAGCGTTTTGAATGCGATACGAACTGATGATGGGAATTTTTGTGAATACAGAATCTCTTTCCATTTTAGCATCTGGAAATACAGGCCGGCAATACCAAGTACTATTGTAATGGAAAATTGCCATACGCAAACTCTTTGAGCCAGTAATTTAATCTGGGTTAAACTGATATTTTTGTTTATTATTATGAAAAACAAGAAAGTGATTATCAAGCGAAAGATAAAACTGAAAGTTTTATTATTTCTAACGAAATGCATCAGATACAGAAGACATTTTGGACTATTATTTTGGAGCCTGACACAAATTCCTTGATTTTCATTCTCTATTGAGGAACTCTCATATCCCATTCTATTACCAATCAGAGCGAAATACTTGTTGAAAAAAAGAGGTTTGAAATGATACTGTAAACCTGCAGACCTGAAAATAGTTTACCGGAAACAATGCTACAACATATTTACAGGATCCACATCTATGATCACCTTTATTGTTTTTGTTGTTTTGAGGCTTTTTTGGCGGATAAGTTCCAGTGCTGATCCTATTTTTGATGGTGAAACACTCTTAATTAATAATGAGTATCTATATTCAAGAGCAATTTTTTGAAGAACAGCCGATGAAGGACCAAGTGTTTTAAAATCTGATCCGCAGAATTTTTTTGCAATCGAAAAAATTGAGTATATGGTTGATTTCACCTTTAACTCATCTTTCCCCTGAACAACAATTCGTGCCAGTTTTCCAAACGGAGGGTATTGGAGTTCTTTTCTTGAGCTTATTTCGGAGTTAAAAAAAGATTCGTAATCATGATTTTGAGCCGCAAGAATAGCACTATCTTCAGGAAAATAGGTTTGAATTACGACTTCCCCACTGTTATCTGATCTTCCCGCCCTGCCGGCAACCTGAGTTAAAAGCTGGAAAGTTTTCTCTGCAGCCCTGAAATCGGGAAAATGTAAACTTATATCAGCCTGTATCACTCCAACAAGCGATACTGATGGGAAATCAAGACCTTTTGATACCATCTGTGTACCTAACAGTATATCTGCTTCATTATTTGCAAATTTATTCAGAATATCAATATGAGCTCCCTTACGGCGTGTAGTATCCTGATCCATCCTTAATATCCGAATTTGTGGAAATTCATTTTTCAGGTATTCCTCGATTTTTTGAATACCAGTACCTTTATATTTTATTTGCTCACCTTTACATGACGGACATACATCAGGAGCTTTTTCTTCATAACCACAAAGATGACATTTCAATGTATAATCACTTAAATGATATCGCATATTAACAGAACAGTTCGGACATGTACAGGTTTTACCACAATTTTTACAGATAAGTACTGTTGAAAAACCTCTTCTGTTTAAAAGAATAATTACCTGCCTTTTGTTTTCAATGCACATTTGAATACGGTTTAATAAAAATCTCGATACCGGAGACCAATTGTTATTACGATGTTCCTCTGCCATATCGACTATTTTTACCTCAGGCAAAGCAGCAGCTCCAAATCGTTCTGTAAGACTAATCTTGTTATATTTTTTCCGAATAGTATTATAATAACTTTCCAAACTTGGAGTTGCACTTCCTAGCACAACCAGTGATTTCTGAAAATATCCACGCATGACAGCAATATCACGTGCATTATATCTGGGTTCCATATCACTCTGTTTGTAGCTTGTATCATGTTCTTCATCAACTATTATCAGGCCGACATTATCCATGGGTGCTATAATTGCACTTCTAACGCCTATTATTACTCTTTTGTTCCCGGAAACAATCTCCTGAAGACTATCCCTTCTTTCTCCTTCCGACATATGGCTGTGAATTACCGCAATTACATTGCCCAAAGTACTTTTAAATTTTCTTATTGTTTGAGGTGTTAACGAGATTTCAGGGACAAGAATTATTACACCTTTTCCCTGTTTTAAAGAATATAGAGCAATTTCTATATATATATGTGTTTTACCACTGCCAGTAATTCCATGAAGCAGAAATGGTTTATCGGGAGAATGAAAAGCTTGTTTTAATTGCTTAACAGCTTCGAACTGTTCGTCAGTAAGTTTAATCTCATTATTCTGTTCTGCTTCAACTTCAAGCTCCTTAGCTTCCCTGACTACAGTTTTTGATGTTTTTGTAAGAAACCCTTTCTTATAAAGGTAAGTTATTGATGACCTCTTAATATTTAAACTCTTTTCAACCTGTTTAACAGTAAAGCTATTGATATTTCTAAGTTTAACCATTATTTCCTGATATGATACCTTAAGGGTAGAAAAATCACACTCCTTAACAGAATATAATGTAATAGTTTTTGAAACAGAAGAAACCAGGCTTTTTCTTACTATGGAACGAAAAACTCTACCTATATCGCATTTATAATAATTTGCCATCCATTCATATAATTGTATTAAAGACCTTTTACTATCTGTCCAATGTGTTGTTTTTATATCAATAATTTCTTTGAGATTTGCAAATTTTGATGCTGCTTTTAATTTTACGGCAACTCCCCATGTCCTGTTTTTTTTAACTTCAACAAGTACAGGTGTACCCGGAATAATTATATCACGAAATTTTTGTGGAATCTTATAATCATATAAACCAGGTATTGCAATAGGGAAAGCTACACTCACAACAGCCTTCGATAAATTACAATCTTCACAAACATATTGACCGTTTTGATAATCCATGGTAATAATTTATTAATATACCTTTAAATATGGAATATGTTATAATTTTTAAAACAATCTCAAATTGAGAATTTCATCAACACTATTTTTAGTTCTTTAAGGAGTTTTTGTGGTCATATCGGTAGAAAATGCAAAACAAGGTATGATTCTCTCCAAAGATGTGTTTCTTTCTAATGGTAACATGCTTATCAGGAATAAGAAAACGCTGACACCCGAAATAATTCAACTTCTGAAAAAACATCGTATTGAATACATTGAAATATATGAAAATAGTGACACCGAAAACAAAGGTAACAAACAAAAAGATTTTAGTATGCCCAAAAAGTTTCCACGAATTAAAGTTATAATTAATGAAGATGCCATGGATGCATCATTAATTATTGAACCACCCGATATTGATACTGAAGATATTTCATATGAATATCTTGTCCAGATCCTCAAAGAAAATGATATCTGTTTTGGCATCAAGGAACCTGTTTTAAAAAACATTGTTGAACAGTGGAATAAAAATAAAAAAAGATCTGAATTTGAACACATCGCACAAGGTATTTATCCAAAGAGTTACCCTCTTGAAAACAATATTGATCTTCTTGTACAGTGCGTTTCAAATAAAGACGATTTTGATAAAATTCGAAACTTTAAAAATTACTGGGAAATAGCTGAAATTACACCAAATGTTCAACGAGTTAAACCAGGTATGGTTATTGCACAAATACAAAGTCCCAATCCCTCATATGCAGGGAAAAACATTAAAGGGGAACAGATTTTTTCCACAGATTCCACTTATACCAGCCTGGTATTTGAAAATGGAGTTGAGTTATCTGCAAACAATGATCAGATTATTGCAAAATCAGACGGGTTAGCTTTCTTTTTTAATAATACTATAGGTATTCGGGAGTTAAATTTTGACGGTTTCGTTGATGTTGTTGTAAGTCCGGATAAGATGAAAGCATATCTGAAGGTTTATCCTGGTGGCATTGGTGGCAAAATGCCGGATGAAATGTCTATCCGTAAACTTTTAAAACAAAAAGGCGTAGTTTTCGGAATTATTGAAGATAATTTAAAAAAACTATTAACTGATTTTGAGAACAGTATTTATACCTCAGAGAATTTTCTGATTGCTCAAGGTACAGATGCAGTAAAAGGTAAAGACGGAATTGTCGAATTTCTTTTTAAAAGAGAAACATCATTAAAACCCCAACGCAATCCGGACGGTTCCGTTGATTACAAAAATGTAAACATAATCAACGCTGTTTCTGCAAAACAGAAGTTGGCTATACTACACCCACCACAAAAAGGTGAACCTGGTAAAAATGTGCTGGGCCAGGAAATGCCTTGTCTGGATGGAGTTGCAGCAAAATTACCATCCGGAAAGAACACTTTACCTGCCCCCCAAAACTCCGATTGGCTGATCGCTGCTATAGATGGAATCGTGAGTTTTAATGGATCAAATGTTGAAGTGTTTGAAGGTTTTGTTGTTCCGGGAGACATAGATTATTCAACCGGTAATATTGAATACGAAAAATCGGTAGTTGTAAATGGTGATGTAAAATCCGGTTTTTCTATAAATTGCGGGGGAGATCTTCAGGTTAAAGGGACAATAGAAGATTGCAGTCTGACCATTGGCGGGAATGTATTGTGTAAGCTCGGATTTATTGGTCAAGGGAAAGGAATTATTGATTCAAAAGGTGATGTAAATCTTGGATTTATAAAGAATCAAACTGTCAAATCACGAAAGAATGTCAATGTAGCCAAAGAAGCTTTAAATTGCAATATTTTTGCCAAATATTCAATTGCAATACACGGAAGACCTATATCCGTAGCAGGTGGAAAATTAATGGCACGCGATTCAATTACAGTTTATTCTGTTGGCAATCACAGCAACATTCGTACAACACTTGAAATCGGAACCGATTTCTCCCTTCTTGAAGAACTTCAAAAAACCCAACAGCAGCTTGATGATCTATCTTCCAACTTTCAGAAATTATCTGAAAGTTTTAAAAAATTTGAAAACATAATCACCAATAAGAAAAATTTTCCCGAAAAGAATCACACTCTGTTTTTAAAACTTACAGAAAGCATTCAGAAACATAAGCAGCAAATGGACTTACTAAAACAGAGAGAAAAGATAATACAAAATAAAGTTTACTCTTTTGGTTCAGCTTTCATTTCGTTTAAACATGCAATATACCCGGGAACTATTATTAAGATTGGTGAAAGAGTTTTAATAATTAAAGAAGAGGTTCTGGGACCCAAAAAAGTATATTTTATCAAAAATGAAATAAAAATTATTTAATCTGACAACCAACAACTTGAACTCAATGCTTCTTTAAACAGTTGCAGTAATGTCCTGAAAATACAGATGATTGGTAATCCTGAACCTTAACCTTATACAAACAACTAACCGTCATTACTGATAGATTTTTCAATGTCTCTTTTGGGAAATATTTGAAAATCCCTCCCCTTTCCTGCAACGAAGTTGTTTTCCCAGATATTCAGGAAAAAAGAAAACAAGGATATAATACTATTATCTGCAAATTTAAATAAATTATTGGGTTAACTCTCAATGCCTGAAAAGGTTGCTTTTTAAATCAATTTCAAAGTCGGGGAACTATTCTCATTTTTTTCGGCGATACTTTTTACCTGTAATTCTGTTTCCTTTTTCATTAAATTCGATTTCATCAAAATAGTGCCTTACAATAAAAATTCCCCTCCCGTGGTCTTTGATTCTATTTTCAGGTAATAACGGATCTGGTAATTTGGTATAATCAAAACCATCACCTTCATCTATAACACTTATTGAAGCAGCTTCAGGTGAAACTTTGTAAAAGATCTTGACAATTTTTGACAAATCATTCCTGTTACCATGAATAATTGCATTTGTAATCATTTCAAATATGCATATTTTGATCTGTCTTATACTGCTGTCCTCGAATCCATTTTTGTCCATTTCTTTAAGAATAAACGAACAGGTATTTTCAATTTCATCCATGTTTTTTAAAACCAATACTCCAGGTTTTTCTTCGGTACTGAAACCAGAATCTTTCAGTAAATCATCAGGATCGCCAACTTCAATGCAGAGCATTGTAAAATCATCTCTTAATGAAGCCCCATCTCTGAATACCTGATGATCAGCGGTAATGCTGTCCAGAACATTTTGTGGAGTCTCTTTAGCAATTTGCATAAATATCTGTTCTAAACGTTTAATTCCATATAGATTTCCTTGGGAATTACACCCCTCAGTAACACCGTCCGTATAAAGCAATATCTTGTCACCAGCATTAAGCGACACTGTTTCATCTTTATATTCTACAATTGGAAGAAGAGCTGTATGCCCAACAAAAAAACCTTTAGAATCAAGTCTGGCTATCTGTCTATTTTTCGATTCAAAAAGCAAAGGAGCTACATGACCGGCTCTTGAATATACCATAGAGTTTTTAACAGGATCTATCAGACATAGAAAAGCAGTAAGATATTGTTCAGTTTTTACAAAATGGCAAATCTTTTTATTAACTTCACAAAAAACTTCAGATGGAGATTCGAATTTCTCAATATAATGTGCAAACAGCATTTTTGCCATGGCAGCAATAAGAGCAGCCGGAATACCATGGCCAGAGACATCGAAAATAAGTACAGCTATTTTTTGCCTCTGAGTAACAATGATATCATAAAGATCACCTCCAATTTTATCTGCTGGAATATAAACTGCAGAAGTTTTCAAATTTGCAGTTTCGGGAAGCTCTCTGGGTATCAAACTTTCCTGAATCTGTTTTGCCAGATCCATTTCCTCTTTGATTTTATAACGGATTTGCTCAAGTTTTTGTTTGGTATTTTCAAGCTCCTGCTCTTTTATTTCCAGCAAATCAATCAGAGAATACCTGTTATTTTTGTGATCTGTAATTTTGGCCATACTATTTACTTTGAAATGCCCTATGTCAATTAAGTATTGGTTACTTTCGTTTAAAGGGATCGAACGGAATTATTTTTTTTCTTTTTACCTGTTCCCGCTCGCTTTTTTTCATCTTTTTCAGTATTTTTTTTTCAGACTCAGTTAAAGATTGAATTCCTTGCCGTCCAATTTTGTTCAGAATAGGATCAATAGTATTTTCAAAATAATTTTTCCTATTCAGTTCTTCTTTTATTCGTTTCCTGTTATTCCTTTCAGAATAAGTCTTCAATATATCTTCAGTAATAGAAGAAATAATGGGATACAGTTTTATGTAAGTAAAAGCTATAATAATTCCACCTAAATGAGTAAGATGTGAAACAATACCCCCAGGGGATAATACACCAAAGAGTGAAATTATTGCATACCCAATTACAACAATTCGAATATTAATCGGTAAAATGAAAAATAAAAGTACCTGCCGGTAAGGAAAGTAAAGGGCATAAACAGTTAAAACACCAAGGACAGCTCCTGATGCACCTATAACCGGAATAAATCTCATATCTCCATTGAAAAGATTGATTAAACTGAAAAAACCGGAACCGGCCCCACAAATCAAATAAAAAATTGCGAATCTTTTTGTTCCCCATCTCTCTTCAATTTCTGTTCCAAACATCCATAACATCAACATATTGAAAAGAATATGAAAAGGATAAGAGGGTGCATGGAGAAAAACATAAGTAACAAGGCGCCATAATTGAAAATGCATGAATGTATACCAGGGAATCAGGGCACCCCATTGTATCAATAACCTTGATGTAAAAGGAAGAATCTGAAACAGGTAAACGCAAAACGTAACAATAATTATGATTTTAATTGCTTTTGTAATACTCCTGTACCCCAAGGACATCATTAAAAGCACCTTTGTTTCAATTACATATTTCGTTGTTGAATTTTTTATGTACCTTTTGCATTACATATTTCGGAACAAAAGATGAAATATCACCTCCCAATTTTGCAATTTGCTTGACAATTGTCGAGTTAAGATAAATATATCTCGAACTTGGCATAAGAAATACAGTTTCCGCAGTTGAACGAAGGTTACGGTTTGTAAATGCCATCTGGAACTCGTAGTCAAAATCAGATAAAGCTCGCAACCCTCTTATCAATACAGTAGCACCAAAATCATTTAAGCAGTTAACCATTAATCCAGAGTAGCTTTCAACCTGAATTTCTGGTATCTCACTAAAAGCCTCTTTTACCATTTCGAGTCTTTCACTTATTGAAAACAGTGGCTTTTTTCCGGGATTCTCTGCTACAACAGCAACTACTTTATGAAAAATTTTTGATGCACGAACTGCAATATCAATATGTCCAAAAGTTATTGGATCAAAAGTACCTGGATACAAAGCTATTTTCATTATCTTACCTTGTTTTACAATCTGGCTGATCGTTTATAAAAATCAATTACAGTATTTCCATAATATCTTATATCGTATGGTTTGAATTCAATATCTGAGAAAATATCCTTGCTCTTATAATCCAAGCTGTGCTCGTATATCAGGATGCCATTTGTCGATAGCAGAAACGAAATATCAAATATTAAATCCTTTAACTTACACAAATCATATGGTGGATCATAATAGATAATATCATAACAGCCATCTTTATTATTAATAAACCTGTTAACATCCTGATTATAAAACCGACATCTGTCTGTCACACCCAGAATTTTGGCATTCTTTTTCAAGTAATCAAGTCTGTTTCTGTCTTTCTCAACGAAATCTGCTCTTGATGCACCTCGACTAAGCATTTCGAACCCCAATGCTCCGCTTCCAGAACAGATATCTGCCGTAACGGCATCTTGAAGTTTTGGTTTGATGATCTCGCAAACTGATTCGCGTGTACGTTCCAGGGTAGGACGAAAAGATTTCCCACGATCCGGAGTGTACAATATCCGGCCTTTGAATTCACCGGATATGATCCGAAATTTCATACTAGTCTTTCACTGTTAGCAACAACTCAGCATTTATTATTATACTTGATCTGGTTTTAGCTTTAATTTTTATTTTTTTGAATGCACAGACAACCTGTTCATTATACAGATCAAGAACCAGACTTACAAAATCTTTATAAATACCAGATCCATCCACCTGATAAATAAACCGGCGGTATTGACCGACCCGTTCAGCAGATATCTGCCTGGGCTCCGAAAATTTTATTCTGTTTTCATCGGCAATTTTAACAATATGTTTTAAAATTGAAGACAATTCATCACGTGAACCAAGATTATCCACAGCCTGAAAAGGATCAGAAAAGTTTAAACCGAAATCGGTTTTGCATGTAACGACAAACTTGAATCCGTTTTTTGCATCTGAAGTAATATAGGAATAAGGTGGCTGCAGTAAGTTAATTTTTTCTTTTTTAAGATCATTAAATGTTGAAGCAATCAACTCTTTTGTTTTTCCGACTCCATGCGCATAAACAGTCTGGAAATTAGTTAACTCCAGGGTCTTTAATCCTATTCCTGATGGTACTACGCGACTTAGCATTGTAACTACATTTTTGCCAAAAGCAACTTCATAATTGACTTTTTCTACAAAAGACATATCCTGGTAAGGAATGTTTAGAATACCCTCTTTAATGGATTTCTCTCTTGAATCATTGATCTCGTGGACAATATCTTCAATCATTCCGGGCTTCAGATGTGAAGAAGGGCTATAATCAGTTACAACTTTCTCCCGATTCATTTTTGGAGTAGACGGCTTTCCAAGGTGCATAAAACCAATAATCCCACCTGTAACAATAAGACATAAACCTGCGAATATGGTTATTGCAGTTATTTTTTTATTGTCCAAAACGGGTTTTTGTTTTTTTCTGTGTACTTCTTTAAGAAGATTAATTCGTATCATGATTATCAATCATTCCCGCGGAGTGCAAGCCCTACTGAAACAGACAGTTGTGGTATATATGTTTTTAACCGTTCATCATCTATACCCACTCTACAAGCAATTTTTCTGAAAGGATTCAGTAACTCTCCATTGTTTGTTTGATTAATTATGGAATCGGAATATTCTATCTGACTAAAGACAGATCCACATAAAAATAATTTTGCTGATTTAAGTTCATACCCATTAATATAAAGTATTCTGGAGATTTCTTTGAGGACCTTTTGTGAATACATACCTGGTTCCAAAGCACCATATTTGTACTCGAAACACTGAAAATCAATAAATTCACCATTTAAACTAAGAATCAACTTCGTTTTTTCCATTTCCCCGTAAACAATAATTACTGGTACCGACAAATACTCCTCATAATTAGCTTCAAATACATTTATCAAAGCAAAAATATCCAGATCCATAATAACAGGTTTCAACTTCATGTTTTTGAGAATTCCAAATACCGGTTCTATACTCTCCCTGCGATAAGCAACGGCAAGATACTCTTTCTGTGATTTCTCTGAAACAATAGCTAATTCTTGATAATCCAGCATATATTCATTAATTGAATCATTCAGATTCTGTTCTAATTCCCACTTAACAAGTTCACTAACAGGAGATTTTTCATCGATATCCACCTGAATACGTTTAACAACAGCATATTCAGAAGGTACGCTGATCACTAATTCCGGACTGTGAAATTTAAATTTTCCCTTTAAACTTTTAAGTTCATCTATACTGTTCTCCCAAAAGCCAGAACCTTTACTTTCCTGTGAAACAGGTTGAATTGCAATTAAAAGAACAGCACTTTCTTCTGGAGAATACTGTGCGATACTAATATAATCTTTCTGGATATCTAATCCACTGATATACCTGGATTTTGTTTTCATAATTGTATATATTTCAGAAATGTCCTGATTTGCGATGCAAAACAATAAAATATAGTAAATACCATGTTGAGAATAAAAGCTAAGCAATTATTAGATACTGTTTTTTGCATTATTCCCATTAAAAACATGTAAATTCCTGTATTTTAAAAAGTTTCACTCTACCAATTCCTTTCACATTAATAAGATCGTCGCCTTTTTCAAATTTTCCGAAATTTTGACGGTAATCAATAATGTTTTTTGCCAGAACCGGACCGATACCTGGAAGCTTTTGCAGATCAGTTTGATCTGCTTCGTTAACATTAACGCAATTATCAAGAGAATGTTGTGTTAAACTTAAATTTACAGTATCGGCTATTAAAATATTTTCTGATAGGTCTGTCAAAGCAAAATAGTGGTTATCTTTTTCATTATAAAATTGAGCCGATAGAAAGATCCATAACCCAGCACAAATAAGCCATAAAAGAATTAACATACCCCGTTTGTTCTTCATTACTCACCTGTAGAATGGACAATATCCAGAAATGCATCTATTATGTTTGGATCGAATTGCTTCCCTTTCTCTTTTTTCAAAATACTGAATGCGACTTCCTGTGACAGAGATTTTCTATATGGTCTGTCTGATGTCATAGCTTCAAAAGCATCAGAAACAGAAAGTATTCTGGCCCCAAATGGTATTTCGGTTCCTGATATTCCTGTAGGATAACCGCCCCCACAATAAAATTCATGATGATGAAGGACCATAGGAACAAGAGACTTTAAAAAAGGAACATCAGCAATTATTCTGGCACCAAGTTCGGGATGTTTTTTAATCTCTTCAAATTCCCTGTCAGTTAATTTCCCGGCCTTGTTAAGAATCTGCTCACTTATTCCTATTTTTCCAATATCATGCAATAAACCAGCATATTTCACCAACTCAATTTCCTGGTCAGGAAGTCCCAGATGTCTGGCTAACACAACAGTATATTTCATGACATTTTCAGAATGTCCATGTGTATATTCGTCTTTGGCTTCAACGGCCAGCGCAAAAGCACGTATGGTTTTAAGATAATTATCTCTTATATTCTGATACAAACGGACGTTTTCAATGGAAATACTTGCCTGCGATGCCAATACATTTATAATCTCAAGGTCAAGATTCGTAAAAGGTTGTCTATTTGCAAATCTTACAAGGCTTAAAACACCCACAATTCTCGACGGCGTTTTCAAGGGGAAAGAAATAAAAGACTTGAATTCAGGTGGAATGGGAAGAAGCCCAGAAGGAAGTACATTAACTCCCGATTCGATTACGATTGGTTCTTCTCTGGATAACACCCATCTGGCAGCATTTGTGAGAGCCTGATTAACCCACAATTTTTTTTCAACCTTGCCACAGGTTTCAGAAATTGAAAGCCGGCCGCTTGAATCATTGATCAGTAAAGCTCCACCGTCAGCCTTGGACATCTTTATGGAATAATTCAAAAACTTTTTATCAAGTTCTGCAATATCCAGAGTAGATGTAAGGACTTTCGTAACTTCATGTAAAGATACCAGTTTAGAAAAGAGAAGATTTTCCTCCTCCAACTGTTTACTGATTATCGCCCTTCGTACCTTTTCTCCAATCTCTTCAAGATGAAAAGGTTTTGTAAGATAGTCATATGCACCAAGTTTTAAAGCTTCAATTGCAGTATCCAGTGTCGGAAATCCGGTAGTTATGAGAACTGGAATGGTACTGTTATTTTTTTTAATTATTTTTAAAAGATCAACACCTGTTATACCCGGCATTTTAATATCTGTAATCACAAGATCAACACTTTTATCTTCAAGAACTTCCAAAGCCTGTTCAGCACATTGCACAGTAAAAACTGAGTATCCCCTCTTTTTAAGATACTGCCCTAGAATGTTACATATTGAGACCTCATCATCTACTATTAGAATATGTGTAAACTCAGAATTCATACCCGGCTTCTACCTGTTTACGAAAATTTCGCAGATCTTCTGGTGTATCTATGCCAACAGAATTAAAATTTTTTATTAGACATTTAATTTTCATTCCATTTTCAAGCGCACGAAGTTGTTCCAGATTCTCTCTTTTTTCAAGCTCTCCCTGAGGAAAACAGCAGAATTTTTCAAGCCCTCCTGCTGTAAAACCATAGATTCCTTTATGTTTTAAAAAATAACCCTCTTTTGTCAAATCGTATGGTATCGGTGATCTTGAAAAGTATAGTGCTTCACCCTCTCTGTTTAATACAACTTTTACAGTATGAGGACAATCAATTTCTTTTATTGTAGCATGGGAGACAACTGTTAGCAAGGTATTATTGTCAATTTTTTTTAACTCACTTACCAGATTGCGTAAAATTTTCGCAGGTATACCTGGTTCATCACCTTGCAAATTTACGACGTGCGTACAGTTTTTTTTGTGTACAACTTCATGTACTCTGTCAGTTCCCCTGGAGTGATCTGCAGAAGTCATAACTGCATTCCCTCCATTTTTCTCAACTATATTAAGTATCCTCTCGTCATCAGTTGCAACAATAACCGAATCAAATGCTCCTGAACGATAAGCACAATTGTATACCCACACAATCAACGGAATTCCATTAATCTCACAAAGTGGCTTTCCAGGTAATCTTGTTGATCCATATCTGGCAGGTATAACACACATAACATAATCTGACATACTTTCTCCAAATCATTTTAGAAATTTCCACATTTCCAGACTCATTATGAAATACTCATCAGATCAGAAATTAAATGAGCCAAAAACAGTAATTTTATAACCATTATAAATAACTTCTAAACAGCCGCTCCATATTCTCCATTTTAGATGAATTGCATTACCCCTAAAAACTCCTTTTTTGCAGCAAGTGAACCCAACGATTTCATACAAAAACTTTTAAGTGAAGCGTTTAACTAATTATCACCACTTGGGTGAAAAAACCTTCGTTCACTGATCAATTCTGGACTGTTGTAAACATCCAATAAAGCGATAAAACTGTTTACTAACGTTTTCTAATATCTCCAAATATTTATTGATATTCAAATCGAATCAGTTTATAAACAATAACTGTTCGAACAATCAATCGTTATTTGTAAAAGGTATTCGGTGTGGGAATATCATATCTGCCAGCAGTCCCTCCTGATCTACCTTTTTTTCATGGAAGAATTGTTAAATAATATTGAGAGACAATAATCACAGAAGGTCCCCCTGTTAGTAGTAAACCAATCAATGTTATTCAGTTATACTTCTTACAGAAACAATTATCAGTAATCAATAATTTTTGGTACTGCAAAATAATTGTTTTTTACATCAGGCCCATTCTGTAAAAGCATATCAGAAGTAAGTGACTGTGCTTCAGTATCACTTCTTAAAGGATCATGTTCAGGAGCAATAAAACATGTAGGCTCAATATTGTTTGTTTCAACGCTGTTCAGTTGTTCTACATAATTCAATATCGATCCCAAACTTACTGTAAATGTTTCAAGTTCCTCTTGTGATAATTTCAGTCGTGCCAGTTTTGCGATATGAAGTACATGCTGCCGATCAATCATAAATCACCTCATTATACAGATTCAAAGTTTGCAAATTTAGCCATCAATTTTTTTCGAGAACCATTATTAAAAAGTACAGTTAATTTCATATCATCACCAAAGCCGCTAATACTCAGAATTCTCCCACGGCCATAAGTTTTATGTTTAACATGCTGTCCCATTCGAAACTCTATTGTATCCTGAGAGAAATCATCAAATCCAGGATCATTAAAAACCTTCCGTTTTTTTTGTGGTTTTTCTCTTGTTTCAGTTTCAAACCGCGGCTTAAATCCATTAGATCCATTTTCGATAAAAATACTGCTATCTATATAATTGTAGAGTTCGGAAGGGATGGTGTTTAAAAATCTTGACTGTGTACTTGGGAGCAAATCACCAAAACGCCATCTGTAATCTACATATGAACATTCAAGATTTTCCATTGCACGGGTAAGGCCCACATAAAAAAGCCTTCTTTCTTCTTCAATTGCAGAATCATCATCAAAATTTTGTCGTGATGGTATGATTCCATCCTCAAGACCAACTAAAAATATGTGTTTGAACTCAAGTCCTTTTGCGCAGTGAAGAGTCATGAGATTAACTGAATTTTCTTTTTTTTCCCAACAATCAACATCACTGACTAAAGAGATCTCTTCAAGAAAACTTGAAAGCTTTCGATTCTGGCCCTCACTGGACCATATTGTCAAGGCATTAATCAATTCGTTGATATTTTCAATTCTTGCTGATGCTTCTTCCGTATTCAGACTTGTTAACATATCCATGTATCCGGAAAAGTGCAGCAATTGTTTGAGAATTTCATCCGGAGATTCACCAGACTTTTCCATTTCAATTAAAATTTCAAAAAGGGATTTCAAATCAGAAAAGCCCTTCTGATAACGGCTGCCAAGTGCAGAAATATCAGATCTCATTAAAGCTTCAAGCATTGAGCAATTCAATTTTCTGGAGCTTTGTATCAAAGTGTCCCTTGCTTTATCCCCCAGTCCTCTGGCTGGAACATTCATTATTCTGCCAAAGCTCTCATCATCACATGGATTTATTATCAATCTAAGATATGCTATACAGTCTTTTACTTCTGCCCTTTCATAAAATCCTGTTCCACCAACCAGTACGTAGGGAATTCTATGTTTTCGGAATGCTTCCTCAAAAGATCGGGACTGTGCATTTGTCCTGAATAAAATGGCAATTTCACCCAGCATTGTTTTTGTGTCATTAATAGAACAGATTTTTTTTGCAATTGATTCAGCTTCCTGCCTGTTATCGCGATATCTGGTTAGAATGACTTTTTCGCCCGATGTCCGATCAGTCCACAGTTTTTTTGAAGCCCGTATTTTATTATCCATTATTGCAGCATTTGCAAAATCCAGTATGTGTTTTGTTGATCTGTAATTTTGCTCCAGCTTGAAGACCTTTGTATCTGGATATTGCCGCTCAAAGGAGAGGATATTCTCTATTTGTGCACCGCGCCATCCGTATATGCTCTGGTCATCATCACCAACAACAAAAATTTTATTATTATTACCTACAAGCATTTTCAAAAAAAGAAACTGGGTGTAGTTCGTATCCTGATACTCATCAACAAGGACATATTTGAACATGTTTCTATATTTAAGGAGAACGTTTTCATTTTTACGAAATATCAATACAGTCTGCATTAAAAGGTCATCAAAATCCATTGCCTGTTGTTTGTGTAGCATTTCCTGATAAGATTTATATACCCTTAAGACTTCCTGTTCATAATATCCTTTAACACTGTTTTGAAGATCTTCTGGCAGAAGGCATAGATTTTTATATTTTGAAATTGCATTATGAATCTGTTTTGGCGGCATACTGCGATCGTCAATTTCCAGATTTTTAAGAACTTTTTTCAACAAGGAGATCTGATCACTTCTATCATAAATAGTAAATGAAGGTGTGTAATCAATATTTAGGCATTCTCTTCTTAAAATTCTTGCACATAATGAGTGAAAAGTGCCAATCCATAGACCATCAACCGAAACATTTACCAGATTTTCTACTCTCTGTCTCATTTCTCCGGCAGACTTGTTTGTAAATGTTGCTGCAAGAATCTGCCATGGATTAATCCCTTTTTCGATTAAAAAAGCAATTTTTGCCGTTAAGACACGTGTTTTTCCTGTGCCGGCACCCGCAAAAACCAATTGAGGTCCATTGCAGTATTCTACAGCTTCACGTTGAACCTTGTTTAGTATCATTCTGTTTATAACCGGCAAATTTTGAAAATTTTCAATCATCCTGTGTTGCTCCCAATACCTGCTCTATAGATGTAAGGCCATTAATAACTTTCAACAGCCCATCACGCCGAAGAGTGTTAAAATTTCCTCTCTTTAGAAGATAATCTTTGATCTGCTCAGATGGAACCCTTTGAAGAACAAGTTTTGTAACATTTGGATCCGGAGTTAGTAACTCATACAATCCTATTCTTCCTTTAAACCCGGTTCCATTACAGTATTTGCATCCTTTTGCCCTGTAAAATGTAATTTCCTGTCCAATACCCAGTTTTTCCAGCAATTCCGGTTCAGCTATATAAGGTTCCTTACATTTTGCACAGAGTTTCCGGACCAGCCGTTGTGCCATAATTCCAATAACTGTTGAAGTTATCAAATATGGTTCAAGTCCCATATCCAGCAAACGTGTGAAAGCACTGGCTGAATCGTTGGTATGAAGAGTAGAAAATACAAGATGTCCTGTTAATGATGCCTGAATTGCCATTTCACATGTTTCAAGATCACGCATTTCCCCTATCATTATAATATCGGGATCCTGCCTTAGAATCGATCGCATACCCTCGGCAAATGTAAAGCCGGATCTTGGGGTAATCTGTCCCTGACTTATTCCATCAAGATTGAACTCAACCGGATCTTCCATTGTCACAATATTTTTTGAAATATCATAAATTTTCTGAAGTGCGGAATAGAGTGTTGAACTTTTTCCACTTCCGGTGGGTCCTGTTACAAGAATAATCCCATCAGGCTTATGAATGATTTCATCAAAATCTTTAAGTGTACCAGGCAATAAACCAAGCTGATTTAATGTGAGATTGTTTGCATAAGGATCAAGAATACGCATTACGATTTTTTCATTAACACCGCGGTTTCTTGTCATAACAGGATAAGAAGAAACACGAAGATCAACTTCACGTCCCTGAAATCTTATCTGAAACCTTCCATCCTGCGGTTTCCTTTTTTCTGCGATATCCATACCCGACATGATTTTTAAACGTGAAATTATCTGGGCCCTCAATTGCAACGGAATAGGGTTTTTCTCCTTTAGTTCTCCATCAATACGATAACGAAGCCTCAGATATTTTTCCAGTGGTTCAATATGTATGTCTGATGCCCCTTCAACGATTGCCTGATTTATAAGAAGGTTTACAATTTTTACGACCTGTGCACCCTCTTCATCGGTTAAATTTTCAACATCTTCCTCTCTTTTAATCACATCAAGCTCTTCATGACCCGAAATTTCTCCAAGCAGTTGGGTCATGTCTTCCAAACCACTGGCATAGTTTTTATCGATTGCATTAAGAATATTTTTCTCTGTAGCAATAACGGGTTCTATTTCTTTTCCGGTTTTAAATTTCAAATGATCAATTGTGCGTAAATTTGTAGGATCAGCCATGGCAAAGGTAATCACACCATTTTTTTCATACAATGGAATTACTTTATTTTTTCTTGCCATTTCTTCAGGTATGATCTGCAGAAGTGATTGTGAAAAAACAAAATTGTCGAGAATAACATGTTGAATGTCAAGTTGTGCACTGAGAATATCTGCCAGCTTTGATTCCGAAATAAAACCAAGTTTTGTAAGACATTTCCCCAACCTCAGACCGGTTTTACGCTGCTCTTCAAGTCCAGCTTTCAATTGGCATTCAGTAATCAAACCCTGATCTATTAATACCTCACCAATTCTTTTTTTATGATCCAGATGAATCTGTTGTCCAAGAACGCTGGAAAGTTCCTCATCACTTATATACCCAAGTTTTACAAGGATAGTACCAAAGCTTATTCCTGTTCTCTTATGTTCCTGAAGAGCAAACAGTAATTGTTCCTGAGAAATCAGGCCTTGCGCAATTAAGATTTCACCCAGTTTCTTTCGGCGTTTTTCTATCATGCAAACCTGCCATTAAATTAAGTTCAAATACCGGTTCTGTTGATATGATCCCAGCTTCCCGCAGACAGTTCTTTGTACTCACCAGCATCATTACAGACCAACACTCCATGATGATTATTCGTGAATTTACCCAGGTACAGAGATTCCACTCCCGAACAAATCTCTTTTGGATTTAAATCTGGTGATACTGCATAAAGCAGATGGTAATCTTCACCCCCATGCATGAACCACTCTTGCCATCCTGTACCCAGTTTTTTACTTAATTGTATCATTGTATCAGGTATTTGTATATTTTTGGTTTCTAAATCAAGCCCAAGATTATTTTCATAGGCAAGCGTTGCACAATCTTTGGACAAACCATCAGAGAGATCCATCATTGCATGAACATGTTGATTTTCAGCCAGGATGCGTCCCAGCGTTACCTGTGGAACAGGTCGTACATGATTATTTACCAAAGTCGGGAATAAAGCAGAAGCGTCTTTTCTTCCCCATTTTTTCAACGCATCCAGTCCAGCTGCACTTAAACCCGGAACTCCGGAAACCCACAAAAGATCGCCATTCTGTATACCTTTTCTAGTAACAACACGTACAGAAGCTCTACCGATAAGTGTTATCCCGATTATCCACTGATTTCCAACAGACAAATCGCCACCAACTATAGAAAATTCCCATTTTTTACATGCTTTCGAAAAACCATTATACAGTTGAAAGATAGATTCTTTGATGTTTTTACATCTGTCTGGGAACACCAGTTGAATTAGTGCACTGTCGGGCACTGCACCCATTGCTGCGCAATCGCTGATATTTGAAACCATCGCGCGATACCCTACTTCTTCCATACACATTGTATTTAAATCAAAATGTGTATTTTCCACACTCGTATCAGCAGTGAATATCAGCTTTTCATTATAGCACAAACGAACTGCAGCATCATCACCAATACCTGTTTCCCATACACTGTTTTTTATGTTCAAATTATCTTTTAGTTCAGCTAAAAGCTCATATTCACCTGATGGAAACTTTTTTCTCATGAAAACTCTCCGATTCAAGTGTGAAAATATAGGTTCTGAAACTGATAACCATTTAGTATTTTTGTTTAATATCGGTTAAACAATATATTGGAAACTCTTTTTTCAATTATTATTATTGCAGTAATCGCTTTGGAACCAGCATTTTTCACAAAAATATAAAACTTTTTTGAAAAAATGATTTCTTTCTTTATATCCTTTGCAAATCAGGTACGAACAAGGACACATACCAAATTTATGATTATGACTTTGGTTTCAGACTGCTTGCATACCAAAACCGCTATTTATTTTTTATGTAAGGTTGTCTGGTTGATTTTTTACAATAACTTCAACAGCTCACAAACAAACTGCAAAGGTTAGTTTGCTGCAGTAACCCTTTAATTTAACAATTATTATCTCTATTTATCCGGAGTAATTCATGAACAATTCTCTTTCAAAAAATGCAAACGGTAAATACATCGCGGCAGCAGGTTCAGCACTTGTTGACATGTGTCTGATCGAGAGTGATGATTTTTTACAGGTTACTGGTGCTCCCAAAGGCGGAATGACTTTAGTGGATGGACACACAATAAAACAGATACTCAGTAACACAACAAAATCTCCTGTTATTGTTCCTGGAGGCAGCGCCTGTAATACAATTCTAGGCATAGGCAAACTTGGTGGACAAGCCCGTTTTATCGGAAAACTCGGCAATGATGAACTTGGTTCAAAATTTCTTCAAGGACTTATAAATCATAATGTTGAACCTGTAATCCTGAAATCGGATTCACCTACAGGACATGTTTTATCAATCATTACTCCTGATGCACAGCGTTCGATGTTTACCTATCTTGGTGCATCTTCAGAAACACGGCCTGAAGAAATTACTTCTGATCTGTTTTCAAATTGTGCTCTTGTTCATATTGAAGGGTATCTGCTTTTTAATAAAGATCTTATGACTGCCACCCTCAAAGCTGCAA
The DNA here is from genome assembly GCA_012728995.1 of Fibrobacter sp. GTDB lineage: Bacteria > Fibrobacterota > Chitinivibrionia > Chitinivibrionales > Chitinispirillaceae > JAAYEB01. Next base: position 34,090 of record JAAYEB010000204.1, read on the forward strand.
AAGAAAATAATGCATTGGTATCCCTTGATCTTGCCAGTTTTACAGTAGTTGAATCCGCCAGGGATTTCATCGAAGAAATATGTACAGAATATGTGGATATTTTGATAGCGAATGAAGATGAAGCCAGGACATTTACGGGTTGTGATGATGAACAGAAAGCACTGGACAAACTATCACAAAAAGCCGATATCGCCGTATTGAAAGTCGGCAAAAGAGGAAGTTTTATTGCACACAAAAATAACAGAATTAAAATTGATCCTGTTGGTAATTGTGATGCAGTTGATACAACCGGCGCTGGCGATTTGTGGGCTGCCGGATTTTTATATGGACTTTTTAATGGTTTTTCTCTGGAAAAATGCGGAAAACTGGGATCCTGTTGCGGCTATGAAGTTTGTCAGGTAATTGGAGCCACTATTCCTGATGAAGGCTGGGATAGAATAAAACAGATAATTTGACGATTTTTCTTGCATTCATTCATGTAAAAGTGTATTTATCTGTTAATTGAGGTAAATACTTGTCCAAAACCGAAACCTGGTTTTCTTCAGGTATGATTAAACTGTGACGCTTAAATGAAGCAGTAAGATTATAAATTGCCTCGAAAATACAGGTCTTTTTATCAAAGTGCCAGAAATAAAACAATAAGCCGAACAAAGTTTTTCCAGGTTAAATTGGAGTTTTATTTCAATGTGCAATAATTTAAAAAACCTGTTATTGAGACAGTTAAAATCTGTATCTGATTAAATCAGTCAAAATTATGAATGTTTCGAAACCATTTTCCAATATTTTCATAAAATCAGAGGAAATTGTGAATTTCTGACATTCAACAGTATTCTGTTCTGGAGTGTGTAGTATTTACTCAAAATACCGGTAATACCGGTAATCCTAATCCTTAATCATCTGCAACATTTCTCATGGAGGTTCTTTGTGACCAGTAAACTTTATGTAGGAAATCTCCCCTTCAACGTTACTGAGGATCAGGTAAGGGAGCTTTTCTCTCAGGTTGGTGAAGTCGATTCTGTAAAAATTATCACAGATCGCGAAACAGGAAGATCACGCGGTTTCTGCTTTGTCGAGATGAATAATGCTGATGAAGCAGTATCGGTTTTAAATGGTAAAGATTTTGGCGGCAGAAACTTAACCGTAAGTGAAGCTCGTGAAAAGGAGCATAATCAATACTCCCGGACAAATCATGGAGGGTATAAAAAACGGTTTAATTCTCGTTGATTATACCAGTTTTTGACAATCAATTGATAAAAACTGCAAATTTGAACCTGTCAGATTCAAATTTGTTATTTTAAAGGATGTCTTCAAATTTAAAAGTTCATGGATAAAGGGGCTGTAACAGCCCCTATTCAATATGATTCAGGAATATTTACAACTTGCACAGAAGTTGCCTGTGGTCCTTTTTCTCCCATCTCCTCAGTAAATCTTACTCCCATTCCGATTCTTAAACTTTCAAAAGGTGTATGTAAAACGCTGTTACGATGAAAAAAGATCTCCCTGCCATCATTCGTCCTTATAAACCCTATTCCGTCACCTGTCATAATATGCTCAATAACCCCCTGTACATTTTGATATTCATGGTACTTGATATCACCACGCTGCTTTTCCATTAACTCCCGTAATTTTCTTGCGGCCACATCAAAAGCCCAACGAATTTCTGCTGCAACATCAAGATGTAGATTCCCTTTTGAAGGGTCACGGCTTATTACCAGTTCATGACCCGGCGGGATCTTCATATCAATGCGCACTTTATAAGGTTGACCAGACCTCTGGTGTTTCTGTACCTTTTCTACCGCTACACGACAACTGCTGATATAACTGCAGATCCTGTCCAGCTTTTGCGCTTTTCTTCTTATCAATTCTTCAAGTTCAACTGTTTTCTCAACTTCCCGAAAAGTTATTTCAATTGGGATTTGCATAACAAAATCCTGATAATTGTTAATTTACTATTTACCTCTCATTATACCCTACTTAAAACATTGCAGGCACTCCATTCTAAAAGCCTGATATGGATCAAGTCCCTGTTCTATTCCAATGTTGTACGCATTGCCCCTGCACCCTATACACTCCTCAAGAAATAGACAATCTGAACATTTCCCTTCTAAATATTTCTCCACATTCCTGGCATAACAGAATATTTCCGAACTGTAAATATCTTTCAGGTTTCTGTGAAAAACATTATAAGGATATAAACCATTTTTAAAAAACGATCTGTTTTCATCAAATCTTACAATGGGGCAAGGTCTGACATTCCCATCAACGGTAACATACAGACTACAGGAGGGATAGAAACAACTACAGGCAAATACGGGAGTATAGGGCAACCAGTCAAAACCATAATGTTCGCGATCAATTGTAAGCATTTTGGTTTTACACCTTTTGATACTTTCATTATCCAGATAATAGTTACTCAGATATTTTTTGGCCATTCCGACAGGTTTAAGTATCCTGATATCAGGAAAAATATTGTGTCGTCTACAAAAATGCCATATCTCTTCAACCTCATCAACATTCATCCTGTTGCACACAACAGAAATACCCATTCTCAGCAATTCCGGATTATTTAATTGAGTAAAACCAGCCTGAATCAAATTGTGTAAACCAGCCTGAATTTCTATATATGCTCCAGATAAACCAGCACAATAATCCTGCACAGAAGGCCTTAATGAATCCAGTTTTGCAATAACAGACACATTTTTTTCATACAGATACGAGGCCACATCGTTAGTTACCAGCAATCCATTGGTTAACACAACAGGTATCATTTTTTTATTGTTTATAAAACAGATCAGTTCCTGAAATTTCGGATACAGTAAAGGTTCTCCTCCACTAATGACAACTGAACCTGCGCCAAGATCATACGCCTGATCTATTATGCCCTGTAATACAATAAATTCGATTTCATCCTTTTCATATTCATGATCCTTATGATAGCAGTATTTGCATCTAAAATTACATATGTTGTTTATCTCAATTCTTATTGATAATAATTTACTTTGACAGCCAGCCATACGCGCCTGTTCAGGCCTGAAAGTGTATCCATGAAGCAAGGGTGGTTTTTTAAATCTGCTTCTATTCTCGAATCCCTGATTCATGGATAACCCTCATTTTTTCACATTTTACGGTTTTCATGTATTTATAATATCGAAGTCTGTTATTTTAGATGTAAATTCCAGTAGAAACAAAAACTTGTGTTATAACAGATAAGAAACAAGCCTTGATGCGATCTGTAATTGATCACATTGATGATTTCCTGTTAAAACGAGGTGACATTTCACCCCAATGATTCGGGACAATTGCCGGCTTGTCTGGCGAAATCATTTGAGATGTTGTCACCTCTGTTTGTTTTCCATTTCCTTTATCTTGTTTATTCTTCGCTGATGTCTTTTATTACGGGTGAATTTCGCATGTAAAAATGTATATATAAGTTCCAGTGCATATTCACGCCCAACTACCCTTGCACCCAGACAGATCATGTTCAGATCGTCATCTTCAACCCCCTGATGTGCTGAATAGACATCAGAAATCAATCCTGCCCGAATCCCATAAACCTTATTTGCTGCAATACACGCTCCAACCCCACTTCCACAGACAGCTATTCCCCTATCAATATCCATCCGTGATAGTGCATTCGAAAGTGCAAACACATAATCCGGGTAATCATCATCTGGAATATAATCATAAGCACCAAAATCTTTTATCTGGTATCCCCATCTATTAACAGATTCACAAACTGCCTGTTTTAAAACATATCCTCCATGGTCAACAGCAATACCTA
>JAAYEB010000023.1 GCA_012728995.1 Fibrobacter sp.
CAAATCTCTTGGATATCAACACATTGGTGCCCTGCTTCCTGTTCGGCGTAACCATACTCTCGGACTCACACTGTTATTTTCGAGAGGGTCAGTACAAAAAACAAAATTTGGTGATTATTCAAATGTCGTTCCTGCTGGAAATGTCAGTTTTCAGGATATCTGGGTTATTGGAAACTATGGTGTAAGAATTTTACCATGGTTGATGTTAGGGACTAATGTAAAACTTCGAATACAGAATCAGTTTGGCGACGAGATAGCATGTTCTCATGTTCCAGGTATTGATTTGGGTGTATATGTTAACCCACTGGATCACTATCGCTTTGGGGATGTCGGTTTTAGTCTCTGTGTTCAGGATGTTCTTCCTACTCAGATAAAATGGAAAGGTGCAGATGTTTCTGAAGTAACTATAAACCGTATAAGAGCCGGTATTAGATACTCCGCTTTGAATGATAACCTTGTAGGTGATGTAGAATTCTTGATCGATAATGCTTTAGGGGGATTGTTTGCCAAATGGAAAGATTATAAGGACATGTTTAAGTCCAAAGATTCCCTTGGAAATATCATGGGTGAAATAACTGAAGCATATCGTATAGGGGTACATGTAAAATACATGTTTATTCCTCAAATCTGGTTGAAGGCAGGTTGGACAAACAATAACATTCCTTATCTCGGATTCAACTATAACCTTTTATATCCTCTTCCGGAAATGATTAATTACTTAAACTTTGATCTTCATCTTGGTTATAGTTTTATCGAAACGCTTTTGGATGGAGGAGATAAACGGGATGAGAGAGGAATGACTATAGCGATGAAGCTCTCAACAGATTTTGGCCCAACAAGAGAGCAAAGAGAATCAAAGAGATTATATGATAAACTGATACTGGCACCTATGGATGCATATAATGAAGCAATGAGGCTGTATCTTGCAGGTAAATACTGGGAAGCATCATTTGCTTTTGGAAAAGTTCTATCTCTGTTTCCTAATTTTCATCTCAATGATAAAGCCACATGGTACATGGGTAATTCTTACCGGTTTCTATATATGAACGATATTGCTCGCGATGTATATAAACAGGCTCTTGACGAATACACTACTTCTGACATGAGATCTAAATATATTTATGGTTTACAGAGCCTTGATTACAGAGAAGGTAAATATGATGATGCACTTAAAAATCATGCTTTCATAACTAATTTGTATCCTGATAGTGATATTCGTACAGATGCCGATTATCTTGCTGCTGAAATACATTTTCTGCGTAAAAACTACAATGTGGGAGAACAATTGCTGAGCAGTATCGGGCCGGGAGAACCATCCTATTTGTATGCTCAATATACTCTTTCAATAATTAATATTGAGAATTCAAAAGATCAGTCAGCGATCCAAAATCTATTGAATATTGTGGAGGATACAACTCAGGATGTTTCCGATCAGCTTTTACAGGATGCTGCTAATACAAAACTGGGTCATTTGTATTATGAAATGGGTGATAAACTCAGATTGGCAGTTGAAGCATATCAGCGGGTTCCTGAAGGATCAACTTATGGGGATGAGGCGTTATTAGGAACTGCATGGGCATGGATAAAGGTAAACCAGCCTAAAATCACAATTCAGACAGTTGATCGGTTAATGGCAAATCATTCAAAATCACCTCTTGTTCCTGAATCTTACTTGTTAAAAGGATATGCGCTTATGCTTCTGAGACAATACGAAGAAGCTATTAAATCACTACAAGCATGTTTAGATGCTTGTAAAGGAAGTTATATTACAGATGAAGAGCTGGCGCAGAGAGAAACACAGTTTATGGAATATACTGCTAAATTCTTGCCTACTGCAGAAAAAATAAAAAGGAATGCACTGAGAAAACCGACAAACAAAACACTGGAAGAAAGACCAGAACTGCAGAAAGCATTTAAGGGATTCGATAAAGAATCAAAAGATTTTTTTCAGTATACTATGGATGCTAAATCACATAAGAGGTTTTTCAAAAGGAAAGAGGAAATCATATCTGATGCTGAATACGCATTGGCTAAAGCTACACGTATAGTTAATTCCAGAAAACAGGTTGAAATTCAGCAAAAAACAATAGAGCAGAACAAGGAAATTGATGAAGAGCTGGATAAATTACAGCAAGAGCTCGAAGAAATTGAAGAATAAAAAGGTTTTTTGTTAATAAAAGGAGAAATTACAGATGCGTAAAAATTCGTTTCTATTCAGGTTGATGATGGCAGTCTTGACTATGATATTTTTAATATCAGTCAGCTCTGTATATGCTAAAGAAGATAAAAAGAAAGAAGAAATTCGGAAAAAAATTGAAGAATTGCAAAGAAAAAGGCAGGAGTTGCAAAGCCAGGCTAAACAACAGTTGGATAAAACAAAACCAGAAAGTCGTGATCTGGCTGCGATCGCTTCAAGGTATGAGAATCTTCTTGAAAACTGTGCTGCAAGAAAATCCAGCAGATGTGCCGATATTATTTATACTCTGGCAAGTTTATATTACGATCAGGGAAGAGACAACTATATTAAGGCTCGTGAGGATTATGAAAAAAGGATGGATGAATATGAAAGAAATCCGGTAGGACCGGAACCTGTCAATCCATTGCCAGACTATTCAAAATCATTGCAAATGTATGAAAGGTTAGAAGCTGAATATCCTGATTTCCATAAATTGAGCGAAGCTTATTATCAGATGGGTACAATATATCTGCTCATGGGTGATTTTGATAAAACAAAGGAAAAATTTACACAGGTTGTTGAAAAATATCCACAAAGCCCAAGGGCTTCAGGAGCACATTTCAGACTTTCTGATTTATGTTATATGGAACATGATCATGTCTGTGCAATTAAGCATCTGGAAAAAATAAATGAGAATGAGGTTGAAGTTACCGCATGGGAAATGGTTCATTACAGAAAAGCAGAAATATACTATAATATGGGTGATTTAGATAAAGCGGTTAACCTTTTTTATACCTATGTTGATAAGTGCGATGCTGGACTCTATCCGAAAAAAGAATTCAGGGATATGGCAGTTGAATTTATGGCTATATCATTTTCTGATATGGGTAATGATGGTGCAAAGGCTGCTACGAGATTTTTCAAGAAAATTGGAAAAAAATCATATGAACCGCTTGTTATGTATACAATAGGTTTGAAAAACAGGATACATGGACAATTTGATGCAGCAATACATGCGCTTTCAACAGCTTTGGAAAAATTTCCTTATTACAAAGATGCTCCCGAAGCACGAATGGCATTGATTGAGTGTTATGTAATTAAAAAGGAGCATGAGAAGGCTAATGAAGAAAGAGTTCATCTCGTTGACGATTATGGAGAGGGGGGCGAATGGTTTAAAGTTAATAAAGGAAATGCAGCGGCAATTGAAAAAGCTCAGGCTGAAATAAGAAGGGCTTTAGGGCATATTGCGGTGTATTTTCATGCTCTGGCTCAAAAGACAAAAGATAAATCAGCTTATGAAAAGGCTATGAACCGTTATGAAGAGTATTTCAGACGCTTTCCGGATGATAAATGGAAAGTGTATGAATTCAGATATAATATTGCAGAAATATACAACTCCCTGGCTAATTATGAAGAAGCTGCCGAAAATTATGATTATGTTGCAATGGCAGATTTAAGTACTTTTCCAGAATTCAAAGCGGAAATTGACACGCTTGGGATGGATCATGACGAAGTGGAAAAGATGAAAAAAGAGGCAAATAAACCAACTGTGATATCTCAGGAGGATGCTGGTTATAATGTTATTGTTGCACTGGACAATGCGAGAAAAAAAGCTATGGCAAGAGAAGGTGTAGCAGATGAAAAGGCTTATAATCTTCCTGAAACGCAAAAAATGCTTGAATACACAGAAAAATTCAGGAATAAATTCCCAAATAGTTCAAATAGTGCAGAAGTTTTGTATCTGGCAGGAAATATTCATTATGCTGCTAAATCTTACGATAATGCAATTCGTGTGTTTAGAGAAATCAGTGAAAATTATCAGCAATCAAAAGTTTATGATAAGTCTATGAGAATGTTAGCAAATAGTTATACAAGCTCAGGTCAGTACGATATGGCAATGGGAATTTACCGTACGCTATTGTCACGACAGGAAGCTGGCAGCGAGGGGTATATAGAAGTTTTAGATCTTGCAGCAGGTGCGATTTATAAAAGAGCAGAAAAAGTTCGAGATGATGGAGATAATTCAGGGGCAGCAGAATTATTCAAGTCAATCTACAATGAGTTTCCAACAAGTAAGGTAGCTGATCGTGGATGGTTTGAAGCTGGGGTCTGTTATGAAAAACAGAAGAATTACGAATTGGCTGCAAGTGTTTTTGAGGAGTTGCCGGTTAAATTTCCGAAGTCAAATTTGCGGGAAAGATCTTATATGCGGGCTGCTGATAATTATAAAACAAACAACCAATATGATAGAGCTGCACAGGTTTACCAGATTGCTGCAAATAACATAACAAAAGCTGAATTCGCTATACCAAGTTTATCATCTGCAAGTGAATGCTATCAAAAGCTCGAACAGTTTGATATGGCAGGCAAGATGTTTGAAATGATTTACGAAAGATATGCAAACGATCCAAAAACACCGATGGCATTATATAATGCAGGTTTAATTTTTGAAAAAGGAAAACTTTATAGTGAAGCCATCAATGTCTATGACATATTGGCAAAGCGTTTTCCTGAATCGGAGTATTCGGCTGAAGCATTTTTCTCAATCGGTTTGTGTTATGAAAACATGGGACAAAATGAAGATATGGCAAACGTTTTTTCAGAATATGCAGAAAAATTTCCCACGGACCGATACAAACAGGTACAGGCTCTAGTTAAAGCCGGTGATGCATTTTTTAATTTGGAAAAGTTTAATGATGCAGAAAAGAATTATTCTATGGCGGTATCAGTTTACGAGAAGTTTAATAAGGAAGCTGATATTGATATCGCATCAATTGCAAAGTCATATTTTAAAATTGGTGAAATAAGATACAAAGAGTTTGAAAAAATCCAGTTGGTTTCAAAGAGTGAAAAAGCGATGAAAAATCTTATTAAAGATAAAACTAAAGCTCTTGAAGAACCTGCAAAACAGTTCGCAAAAGCTATCGAATTAGGAGTTGCTGAATGGACTATGCGCGCAACACACATGATCGGTATGGGATTTGTAGATATGGCAGACGCTGTGGACAATCAAACTTTATTTGGATCAGCAGAACAAAAAATTGCATCAAAAATTAGAATCCTTTCAAGTCTGGATAAATATTATGAAAAAGCACAAGAGTATTTTTATAAAAATATCGATTGGGCACACACTCAGAATATAAAAGGAGAATATATAGAAAAATCGATTGATAGATTTATGGAAATGCTGTATAGAAGAGGCTACATTATGGAGCAGGTAGGTATAGAGTTTTCAAGTGCTCCTATACCAAGAGGACTTTCTGAGGAAGAAGAAATGGCTTATCGGGAACTCCTTGAGGAAAAACGTCTGGAGTCAATGGATGCTGCTTTACCAAAATATGAAGAGGGGTTAAGGGTCGCGCAGAGTCTTGGGATTGCACAAAGTGAATGGATCGAAAAACTGAAAGAAAGGATAAGAGAAATTAATCCTTCTTCAGAGGTCCTAAATATTCAAATTACTGAATGGGTTCCTGAGCAGCAGACTCAAACAGTTGCACAGGCTGGAAGCTCTGAAGGTGGAGAACTGGCTACAACAGCTAGTGCTAGAGATGAAGAATTTGATAATAGTATGAGAAGAATTCAAAACATTATGAATATGGATATATCAATTGAAGAAAAAATTAAGCAG
>JAAYEB010000205.1 GCA_012728995.1 Fibrobacter sp.
AAAGAGTCATCTCTTGTTACAACTGGAAACAGTTATAAGGCTCTTGCATTCAAATGACTCACAGCTAAAGAATACTATGTTCAGTTTTGATTAAAAACAAATCACATTAATATTTACAGGAGGATCATTTATAATTATGTCACACGAAGCTTATAATCCTTATGAATCAGCTCAAAAGCAGTTTGACAGTGTTGCAGACTTAATAGAGCTGGAGCCATCTGTTCGCGAATTACTGCGTCAGCCAAGTCGTGAATTTCATTTCACTATTCCGGTAAAGATGGATGATGGGACGACAAAAATATTTAACGGGTACAGAATTCAGCACAATGATGCCCGTGGACCTGCAAAAGGCGGGGTACGTTTTCATCCATTGGAAACAATTGACACTATCAGGGCATTGTCGATGTGGATGACCTGGAAATGTGCAGTTGTTGATATCCCTCTTGGAGGAGGAAAAGGCGGTATTATATGTGATCCTCACAATCTTTCAAAAAATGAACAGCAACAGTTGTGCAGGGGATACATAAGGCAGTTGGCTAAAAATATCGGTCCTGTAACTGATATCCCGGCTCCGGATGTGATGACAAATGCACAGCACATGCTTTGGATGATGGATGAGTACGAGACTATAAGCGGTGGGTATTATCCTGGTGTGATTACAGGAAAACCGGTTGGAATGGGTGGATCACTGGGACGTACAGAAGCAACCGGGTATGGGGTTATCTATACACTTCGTGAAGCCTTGAAAAAACTGAATATTGAAATCAGCTCTACAAAAGCAAGTATCCAGGGTTTTGGAAATGTTGCTGAGTATGCTGCTCGCCTCTACGCTAAAATGGGTGGAAAAGTGATTGCAGTATCATGCTGGGATCAAAAAGATAAAAAGTCCTATACATTCAGAAAAGCTGATGGGCTTGATATTGTGCAAATGGCTTCAATAAAGGATTCCTTTGGTACTATCGACAAGAAAAAAGCTGAAGCGATGGGCTGTGAAATTATTGACGGTGGTGAATGGATCGCTCAGGATGTAGACATACTGCTTCCATGTGCTCTTGAAAACCAGCTTACTCCTGCGACATTTGCGAAAGTAAGCAATACGGTAAAAGTGATTTGTGAAGGTTCCAATGGCCCTACAACACCCGATTGTGACGAATTGATAAAGGCAAAAAATATTTTCCTGGTCCCGGATTTTCTCTGCAATGCCGGGGGAGTAACCTGCAGTTACTTTGAGCAGGTACAGTGTAACATGAATTATTTCTGGACTAAAGAAGAGGTCCTTGAAAAACTTGACACCAAGATGACTGCCGCTTTTAATGGTGTATATTCTGTTGCTCAGGAAAAGAACTTGTATATGCGTGATGCTGCCTATGTTATCGCAATCAATCGTGTTGCAGACGCAGTAAAACTTCGCGGATGGGTGTAAATAAAAATATTGAGGCTATATCCCTGAGAGGATATAGCCTCGATTTATTAAAAAAAGGTGTGACAGATGGAAGGAAAGAATAAGGATATTTCCTTTGAAATACTAACAGAACGGGCAAAAGAGCTGGAATGTCTTTATCTGATAGACAAGGCTCTGACAAAAGAGTCCATATCGGATATGTTGCTTGAGATTGTCGATGTCACTCCTTCTGGATTTCGTTATGTAGACGCATGTGTGGTAATGGTTTGTCTGGATAATAAAGTTTATTCCAAAAAAAATCGATTGCATGATGGTCATGAAATCAGGGCTGATATTAAAATTAGCGACAAAGTAAGAGGGTATATAAAAGCGGCCTACCCCTGTGATATAGCATACAAGGGTGAAGCTGCTTTTTTGATTCAGGAAACAAAGTTATTAAATGCTATTGCCGATAAAATCGCACAGAACGTCTTTCAAAGACAGTTTGCTACGCTGGGGATGGCAAAAAATAACTGGGAAACAATTATTGAATTGCTGCAGAATACCGATCATGGAATGCTTCTGCATGTGTGTGAGCAGATGCTTGTCTTCTGTGCGAAAAATAACCAGAAACTGGTTGATGACATCTTTAAAGAGATGAACTGGTCGGAATACGAGTACCGCGGAGAGATCAATTTCCCATTGAAAAACCTGCCTGCTGTAGATGTTGTAAAACTAAGCACCACGCTGTTTGAGGCTGCAAAAACGTTTCTGGAAGATTCACAGATATTTTATTACATAAATTTATGGATTTATCAGGGCAAAACTTATGAGCTGATAAAATTCGTAGACAAAAAAGACTCCGATGTCAGAGAGATATCCAAAGCCCTGACACAGTATTTGAAAGCTGTTAAAGAGAATGGAATGATCAGTGCAGCAACTCAGAGATGGCTGATTGTGGAGTTGATACGCCGTTTTTTTACAGATAATCCCAAAATGATTCATAAAATAAAGGAATTTGTTACTGTTGAAGATTTTTGCGAATTGTTGGAAACCTTTATATGTTCTCCTCATAGTACTGGAAAAGTTGGAGGCAAAGCTACCGGCTTTTTTATCGCTAACCAGATAATAAAAAAATATTCCGAGAACAACCCGGAATTGAGAAACATCAAGATTCCTGAAACCTGGTATATCTCTTCCGATGAATTGCTGAATTTGATACATGATAATAATCTTGACGAATTAAATGAATTTAAATACCGTGACATACTTGAAATCAGGATAAATTATCCCAAGGTTGTCCAGACAATTAAAAATTCACGCCTGTCGCCATATGTAATGAACGAGATCCATACGATAATTGATAATTGCGATGACAAACCATTGATAATCAGGTCGTCAAGCTTACTTGAAGATCAGATTGATTCGGCGTTTTCGGGTAAATATAAAAGTCTTTTCCTGACTAATTCAGGAAGCAAAACAGAACGTTTTAACAGTCTGGTAGATGGAATTCTTGAAGTCTTTGCTTCCATGTTTAACCCGGATTCTATCCAATACAGAAAAGAGAGAAATCTGCTTGATTGTACCGAGCAGATGGGAATAATGGTACAGGAAGTCGTAGGGACAAGAGTCGGGCCGTTTTACTTTCCACTTTATGCAGGTGTTGCTTTCAGTAATAATGAATTGAGATGGTCACCGCGCGTTAAAAGAGAAGACGGACTTGTGCGTATTGTGATGGGGCTTGGTACACGTGCTGTAGACAGGGTTGGTGATGACTTTCCTGTTTTGATTTCTCTTGGGCAGCCCGATCTTCCAGTTAATCAGACTACAGATGAACTGAGGAAATACTCTCCACAGATAATGGATGTTATTGATGTTGAGAATAACCGCTTTTCATCCATTCATATATCCGGGATACTTCAACAGTATGGCAATAAAATACCATCTCTGAATAACTTTTTATCTGTTCTGAAAAACGATTTTGTATCAGATTTCAACAAGTACACAGCAAATTTAAAAACCGATGAAACTGTTACGACATTTGATGGTCTGGTAAAGAAAACTCCTTTTATAAAACAGTTAAAAGGAATGTTATCACTTTTAAAAGAAAAACTGGGTTATCCGGTTGATATTGAATTCGCCAGTGACGGGGAAGACTTTTACCTTCTTCAATGCCGTCCCCAAAGCAGAAGTAAAAATGATTTACCAGTAGCAATCCCTCCGGATATTCCAGATCAGAGCATTGTATTTACCGCAAATCGATATGTCTCTAATGGTAAAGTTTCCGGAATAAAGCATATCGTTTATGTGGACCCTAAAGAGTATGGAAACCTTAAAAGTCATGAAGATCTGGTGAATGTCGGTAATGCTGTACGTGAATTAAACAGGTTGTTGCCAAGGAAAAGCTTTATCTTGATGGGGCCAGGGCGATGGGGGAGTCGTGGTGATATAAAATTAGGAGTGCAGGTAACATACTCGGGCATAAATAATTCAGCTATGCTTATCGAAATAGCTCAAAAGAAATCTAAACACCAGCCTGAACTCTCCTTTGGAACTCATTTTTTCCAGGATCTTGTTGAGGAGAACATAAAATATCTGCCGCTATATCCGGAAGACAATGAAGTTATATATTGTGAAAACTTTTTTACAGGAAACGAAAACCAGCTTGCGAAGGTCCTGCCGGGTTATTCTCAACTCGAAAACGTGATCAAATTGATCAATACCGATAATAATCATGATGGCAGAGAACTGGTCGTCCTTATGAATGCCGATTTAGGGAAAGCTGTTGCTTATCTCGATCATTCCGATACTGACGAATCAAGTAAAACGGAAAAACTGGAGATAGAAGAAACTACGCATTCAACTGCAGACCATGGGTGGAAGTGGCGTTATTTTATGGCAGAACAAATATCTGCACAGATGGATATGAAATCATTTGGGGTAAAGGGGATATATCTCTTTGGCAGTACCAATACCTGTACTGCTCGACTCAAAAGCGATATAGACTTATTGATCCATTTTGACGGGTCTTCTGAACAGAAGGAAAAACTAAATCTGTGGCTTGAGGGATGGAGTATCGCATTATCACAGATAAACTATCTGAAAACCGGATATAATCAAAAAGGACTTCTGGATATACACTATGTAACCGACCACGATATAGAAGAAAAAAGTTCATACGCAATCAAGATAAATTCTGTTTACGACCCGGCTCACCCTTTAAGATTGAGAGACGACCCGGCAGTATCTTGATAATCTGATCAGAAATTGGCAGATGCAAACCTGTAAATGCAGGGTTACCATGATGGAAGGTGTTAAAAAAGGATACTTTGTCAGCTTATCTTTGCCTGGGTCATTGAGTGCAGTTTGAGAACCGAGGGCAATTCGGGATTTATCCGCAAGGCTTTTTCGCAGTACTCAAGCACAGCAGAATAGTTTCCCATTTCGAATAATACATTTGCTGATTCCATCAATGCTTCAAGCCGGTAGGGATTAAGTTTCAGGCTTTGCTGCAAATGACGGATTGCAGAGGTGTAGTCTCCCATGACCCGGTTTACAGTGCCAAGATGATAAAATGCCTTGCTGTTATCGGGTTCACAATGTGTAGCGGCTGTGAAATCTTCATGTGCCTTCTCGTAGCGTGTTTGACAGAAATATGCAATTCCACGATGGATCAGTACGATAGTTCTGAGTCGTGTTTCTATGGATGACTGTAAAATCCTGGTATAAAGTTCAATAGCAGTCGGGTAGTTTTTTCGGTTATGAGCATGAAGAGCCTCAACAAGCAGATCATCCATGTTTCGAATGTTCGTTTCCGTTGATCTGATTTCACATTCAGTCTCCGAAGTCTCATGGAATGTTTTTTTATTATGATTGTTATGTTGAATTTGTCCGGGATGTTCAGCAGCAAAGGACAGGCGTCTTTTATAAAGTTCTTTGTGGAGCTGACGCTGATAGTCGCGTAT
>JAAYEB010000206.1 GCA_012728995.1 Fibrobacter sp.
AAGTTAGTGGTTGTAAACTTGCGTCAGAAATTGAAATGCGGAAAAGCTGTGATTTACCATTAACAATTCGTGATACAACAAGAAAGTCAGGATCTGTTGAAACAGGGCTCATATGTAAAAAAGGTTGTCCAATTTCACCTTTAATTATACGTTTAAAATTACCAGTAGATATATTGAAAAGGTAGATTGAATATATACCATTTGAGAAGGCGATACATGCGAAATTATTGCCATCGGGTAAAGGAGCGAAATCATAAATTCGTGCATTACGGGTAAGCCTTTGCTCACTGCCTTTTTTTAAATCATAGCAGCATATGTCATTCAGAAATGAACCATTTGCATTAGGTTGCCGGGATTTTATATAATAAAGTTTATCAGAGTTGTGTGAAAATTTTGCAGAAGTATGTGCATGTTTTATACGGATCAAAGGTTTATTTCTATTGGAATGTGAAACTACAAGATCCGTTCTGTCACCATCATCTTTATAGCTTGAAAACCAGCAGATATATTTACCATCCGGAGATACTGCAGGAGAATGATTGTAAGTTCCCTTGCTCCAGATCAGACTATCAGATGTAGGGTTAGAGGGAATTTGATCAACATGATAATCTTTTAAACTATCAACCCATTGTTTGTATAATGAGTTGAGAGAAAAACCGGTCAGTTTGGAAAAATAATTGTTAAAGTTAATTTTAGCAGCAGAACCGCGTATAAAAAGATTTCGTATCGTTTGTTGACCAGTTTTGTTCATCAGAAACATTGTAAATGAAAAGCCCTGATTGTATACCATTTCATTACCAAGTGAATTATGGTTAAAATGACCCATTTCTTCAAGACTCAAAAATCTGTTATCGAGTATTGCACATCTTAAAACCATATCTCTTCGTGAATCCCAGCAGTCATGATTAAGAATAGCTGTTTCTGTTTGTGCTATCCCTTCACTGAACCATTCTGGATAAAATGTCAGTTTTGGGAAAGGTTCCCGAATTACATATTCTTCTAATGGTGTTTGCATGTTGAAATGTATGCCAATATCAGATAATTGTATCTTTTTCTTTGATTCCAGACTGAAAATATGTGTTAATTCATGTGTTATAACATTACGCAGCCAGGTAGAATTGCTTCGTAAATCGAATCTGCCGTATGGAACCCAGATCATTACATTCGAAGCAGTCCATTCAGCAAAACCATTACTGTAATCATCGTAATCAGCAATAGATATTGTCATTTTATTCCGATGCTTGTAGTTGTAAAGATCTGATAAAGCCTTGTAAGTTTCCTCGGCAATTTTCCAGGTTGCATATAAAGCTGGTTCAGTAGCATCGTAATAATTAATTATAAAATTGTTTGTGTTAACCGTTTTCCATTTGATTTCGGGATGATTGAAACTCCAGGCAGTTGAAAACAGAATTAAGCTCAGGAAAGATAATTTGAACACTCAATCCTCCATCCGATTAAATGGGCTGATATGGTATTATTGCTACCAAAAATATTTGTTTTAAAAAACACACCAATTTCAGTTCAAAATAGTTTAAAACTAATCAACCGGTTAATTTTAGGTGAAAAAAGCAGAAAATTATGTGTGAAGCAAATTAAAATTACCTGCCTTGTGGTAAAAATAATAAAAATCAAAAAGCAGGCTGTGACGGAATGCATCATTGCCTGCCATGATTCTTGTTTTCAGGTATTCAAGTCTTGATTTTATAAATATGTCTGCGAAGGTTATGGTTCAGAGTTTAATTAATATGTAAGCAGATAAGCTTCAATAAACATATCGATATCACCATCAAGAACAGCTTGTGTGTTTGATGTCTCGACATCAGTTCGGTGGTCTTTTACCATATTGTATGGATGCAGAACATATGAGCGTATCTGGCTTCCCCACTCGATTTTCTTTTTTTCGGCCAGCTTCGATTGTCGTTCTTTCTCTTCAATTTCTTTGAAATGCTGTCTGACTCTTGCTTTAAGAAGCCTGAGGGCTGTTGACCGGTTTTTTATTTGAGAGCGTTCGTTTTGGCATGCGACAACGATATTTGTTGGTATATGGGTCATTCTGACAGCGCTGTCTGTTTTATTGATATGCTGTCCCCCGGCGCCGCTTGCTCTATATGTATCCACTCTAATATCTTTTTCATCAATTTCAAAATCATCAACTTCTTCGACGATAGGATATGAATATACAGATGCAAATGATGTATGACGGCGGGCATTTGAATCGAAAGGAGAAATTCTGACCAGACGATGCACTCCGGATTCGGCTTTAAGATGGCCATACGCATATTCACCATGTACTTCCAGAGTTACACTTTTTAAACCTGCCTCATCTCCCGGAATGTAATCGAGGATATTGCTTGAGAATCCTTTTCGTTCAATCCAGCGTAGATACATTCTGTAAAGCATTTCAGTCCAGTCGCAAGATTCTGTCCCGCCTGCTCCACTATGGATTGTTAAAATTGCCGGCGCATCATCGTCATCACCACTAAGCTTACGGATAAATTCAATATGGGCAATCTCTTTTTCGAGGTCATCTGCTTGAATGTTTAAATCAACAAGTGTCTCTTCATCATTTTCTTCAACTGCCAGATTAAAGAATTCAGATAGTTCTGTGCTGTTGTTGAATGCTTTTTCCCAGGGTTCAATTATCCTTTTTGCGTTTTTGATTTCTTTGAGTACTTTTTGAGCCTCTGAAGCATCATTCCAGAAATCTGGTTTCGCAGCAAGGTTTTCCATTTCGGAAACCATTGATTTTTTTTTATCGATGTCAAAGATACCTCCGAAGATTACCGATTCTTGCGTGTAGTTCATTTATTCTCGATAAGTCAATTGTTTCTGCCATTTTTTAACTCCTTTTTTTGTGTGTTGAACAAAATAAATTCCGGGTATCCGGCTTTAAAAAAAATCTGTTGGCCAGGACTGGCGATAATATTGTAACCTGCTCAATTTTAAAATGTTACATGGTTAAAAATTAAACCGGAAACCCAATCAGTTGCGTTGTTCCTTACAAACAATACATTATATTGTGTACATTTTACAATTTTTGGTCTTGATTATATCTGACATTAACTATATATTTATTACCAAATCTGTCCAAAAAAAATAGTGAACAGGCACTCCAGACCTTATTCGCAGGGTGAAACTGTTAAAAGCTGGGTTTTTAATAAGGTCATCAGACCAGTTGCGATTTACCGAGCCCTATAGAATATGGGCAGGGGGGGCCTGTTTTTGAAATTTATTTTGGACAAAAGTGATTTATTTAATATTCAAACGTTTTCCTGAAATATCTTTTCATAATTAATCGTATCAAACCGTAACGATAAGGAGTCGTGACTGATGGTCACCAATACCAGTTCAGAATCTAAAACTATTCAGTCAGTAATTTTTAAAGAAAGAAATACAATGTCATCAAAAGATGCAAATAGTCGAGAATCTCTCCGGGAACGACTCCTGAACAAAAAAGTAAAATTAAACGAAAATGCCAGGACTGTTCTTGAGAAACGCTATTTACAAAAAGATGAAAACGGAAATGTAATTGAAACACCAGAAGAGATGTTTTATAGGGTTGCAGAAAATATTGCAAGCGCCGAAAAAGTTTTCAATCCTGATAACAGTACGGATGTCTGGATTGAAAAATTTTATTCAATGATGGTAGATCTGGATTTTTTACCAAACTCTCCTACTCTTATGAATGCAGGCAGGGAGTTACAACAACTGTCTGCATGTTTTGTGCTTCCTGTAGGAGATTCTATGGAAGATATTTTCAATGCAGTTAAAAATACAGCTTTAATTCATAAGAGTGGTGGAGGAACCGGTTTTTCGTTTTCCCATATACGGCCTAAAAACGACAGGGTAAAATCTACAAAGGGAGTTTCTTCCGGTCCGCTTTCGTTTATGCGTGTATTTGATATTGCAACCGAAACTGTAAAACAGGGTGGTACACGCAGAGGCGCGAATATGGGAATATTAAACTGCACGCATCCTGAGATTATGGATTTTATAGAGATGAAGGAAAAGGACGGGATATTATCCAACTTTAATATTTCTGTCGGGATTACAGATGAATTTATGGATGCGTTAAAGCGTGATGAGGAGTATCCCTTAAGAAATCCAAGAACTAATGAAGTAGTAGGTCGGCTAAAAGCATCAAAGGTATTTAAACGTATTGTAGAACTTGCATGGAAAAATGGTGAACCTGGTATTGTTTTTCTGGATAAGGTAAATGAAGAAAATCCAACTCCACACATTGGAAAGATTGAAAGTACAAATCCTTGTGGTGAACAGCCCCTTTTACCATATGAATCGTGTAATCTTGGATCAATAAATCTGGCAAAAATGATCACAGAAAAGAATGGTAAAAAGGAGATCGATTATTTCAAACTGGGAAATGTTATCAGAAATGCTGTCCGGTTTTTAGACAATGTAATTGAAATGAATAAATATCCTCTTGCTGAAATAGAAAAACTCACGAAAGCAAATCGTAAAATTGGGTTAGGAGTGATGGGTTTTTCTGATATGTTGATTGAATTGGGTATCAGCTACAATTCACATGCTTCGGCAAACCTGGCCGAAGAGGTAATGAAGTTTGTCCAGGAGGAGGGAAGGAAAGTAAGTGCATTTTTGGCCAGAGAACGTGGAGTTTTTGCTAATTTCAAAGGGTCTGTTTATGATCGGGAAGATGGTCTGGAGGTCAGAAATGCGACTGTTACGACAATCGCTCCAACAGGTACAATCAGTATGATCGCCGGATGTTCAAGCGGCATAGAGCCGTTATTTGCAATCGTTTACGAAAAAAATGTTCTTGATGGGAAAAGGCTTCTAGAGATTCATCCTGCTTTTAAACGAATCGCTCAGGAGGAGGGATTTTACTCTGAAGAACTGATGAAAATGGTTGCTGAAACCGGAAGTTTGAATAAAATTTTTGGTATACCAAAGCGGATTCGTGATCTTTTTGTGACAGCTCATGATATTGAACCACGCTGGCACATAACTATACAGGCTGCATTTCAGAAATATACTGATAATGCAGTGTCCAAAACTGTAAATTTTCGGCATGATGCTTCAGTTTCTGATGTAGAAGAAGTTTATCGATATGCCTATGATCTTAATTGCAAAGGGGTTACAGTCTATCGGGACGGATCACGACATGGTCAGGTCATTACGGCAGGCACAGATAACAAGGGTAACAAGACAGTAAATCACGTTGGTGGAACTATTCATCCCCGGTCCCGACCTTCAATTACTCATGGTCGTACGTATAAAACAAAAACAGGATGTGGAACTCTTTATGTAAATATTAATTCCGATAGTTATGGTTTTTGTGAAGTTTTCACACAAATGGGAAAATCTGGCGGATGTGCTGCATCAAATGCCGAAGCTGTTTCGCGAATGGTTTCTCTGGCATTGAGGGCTGGAATTGATCCAAAGTCTATAGTCGAGCAACTAAGAGGAATTCGATGCCCGATTCCAACATGGCATGAAGGAGAGATGATTCTTTCTTGTGCAGATGCAATTGGAAGAATTCTGGCTAAAGCTATTAATGAAGCATGCGGATCACAGAACCAGTCGCAGATAACTTTTTCTGGGTTGGATATGGGATACTGCCCGCAATGTCCTGAATGTGGCGGAATTATGGAAAATGAGGGCGGCTGTGCAGTGTGCAAGTCATGCGGTTTTTCCAAATGTGGTTAGATAGCATAACACATTAAAATTAGTGTGGTTATAAGAATGTCATTCCGGATTATATGTTTTTGATGTGACCATTAATTAACTTGCTGATATTAAATAAGTTACAGCTAAAACAACGGTATTCTCAAGTTAATTGTTTGCTCATTTAAGGGTAGTAAGTTTGCTATAGTCGAAATTATAATAATTTCGTATTAATTTGAAATGTAAGATATTGAAAAATCAGTTATTGCATAAAAAATCCAGTTTATCTGTCTGGTACAGGAACAATTCATCCATTTCATTGAAACTCAATTACTTATTTGTGTTTCTAAAACAAATCTCATGCACTGACCAGAAATTAAGAAATCAAATATCTGTGTCAGGTATAGTGTTTACTTCGGTTGGCTTTTTAAAATACGATCTCCTCATATAAGACCTGTTGATTAAACGTATTTCGAAAAAAAACGGGATTTGCCATGTCAAGTGCGATTAAATAAACGTTTGCAGAATAAGCAGGGATTATCAGTTTCAGCGGTACTATTTCGGACTGTTGTGATCTATTGTAGATAATTACTTTTGGAATGAGTTATTTTTAACAGGTTTGAGCGATTCCGATGATGGTTCAGGTATTTTGAAACAGTAACGATAATAAGTTCTTTAATATGAAGATTAAAGGAAATGGTAGTGCAAAACTGTATATTTGCCTTAAAAAGGCATACTTGTGGTCTTGCATATCAGTTTTCTGGTAACCTTGTCAGTTTCATTGAAAAACTGCACTATAATCTTCAATGAGAAGAAGTTAGTGCACATTCTTCTATAAAAAGGAATACTTAACTATTATTCTGTTGTTTTGATTCATCATGCCAGGGCCGGTTCAGGTTTTCAGGCTGGGGTTCGTAAAAGTAACCAGACACACTTTTGTATATATAATAATAGTAAAACTAATGAGTTAACGTTTATGCCACTTTTCTATTTTCAAACATTTGGTTGTCAGATGAACGTAGCTGATTCTGAGCAGATAAGAAAAAAACTTATGATGCGAGGGTTTAAACCATCACTGTCACCCGATAAGGCAGATATAATAGTAGTCAATACTTGCAGTGTTCGGGAAAATGCTGAGATAAGGGCAAGGGTAAAGATTGGTGAGTTTGCTAAATCAAAAAAAGAGAATGCATCATTATGGGTTATTGGGTGTATGGCAGAGCGGCTTGGAGACAAATTAAAAAGAATAATACCGGAAATAGATCTGGTAATTGGGGCAAAGAGGATTGATGAAATAGACGGTATTATTGAAAAGCAACTACCTGGCTGTGTATGCTCAAAATTACCTGAAACAGAGAGTAATGTGACTGATTTTGTACCTGTTATGCGTGGCTGCAATAATTATTGTACGTATTGTATCGTGCCTTATGTCCGGGGGCCGGAACATTCGATACCTGTAGGTGAAATAGAAAATGTTATCAGAGAAAAAGTTACGAATGGAGTCAAGGAGATTACTCTTCTTGGCCAGAATGTTAATTCCTACAACGACCATGAAACAGACTTTCCTGATTTGTTGTATAAGATAGCAAATATTAAAGGGTTAGAGCGGATTAGATTTACCACATCTCATCCAAAAGATTGTAATGAGAAATTGATACGTGCCATAGCCGAAATTCCAAAGATGAGTAGACATGTTCATCTTCCTGTTCAGGCTGGTTCAGATAAAATTCTTAAGATGATGAACCGTAATTACGAAAGTTTTCAATATCTTGAGCTTGTTGATATGATTAAAAAGTATCTGCCTGATGCTGATATTACAACGGATATAATGGTTGGATTTCCTGGTGAAACAGATAAGGATTTCAGGGAGACTCTTCAATTGGTAAAACAGGTACGATACACAACTGCATTTATGTTTGCATATTCTGTGCGGGAGGGTACTGAAGCTGCATCAATGGTTGATAATGTTCCCAAAGAGATAAAAATTAGTAGATTGAATGAACTCATTAATCTTCAGACATCAATTACAAAAGAAATTTATTCAAATGTTGTTGGAAAAGAGTGTGAAGTTTTGATTACCGGACAACAAAAGAAGCGTGACCGGTTTTGGATGGGACAGGATAAGGGCTGCAAAAAAGTACTTGTATCTTGCAACAGTATCAAGGCAGGAATGATTTTAAAAGTCAGGGCAGTGCGAAGCAGTGGTATGACATTAATATGCGAAAGGATCGTATGATGCGTGTAATAAAATGGTTAGCAATATTTGGGGCAGCTTTTTTTGCTGCATGGATTTTGATTTTTACATTCACACAACCACAATTTAAAGAAACTGCATCAGCCAGAATTTTTACTTATTACACACCACCAATTCCCGTTTATTTGTATGTAGCCGGAGCTTTCGCTATGGGATTGTTAATCGGGCTTGCAGTGGCTTTATATTATTACATTACTTATCAGGCAAGGATTCACAAAAAAAATAAACAGATTCGTGTTCTTGAAGAAGAGGTGAAAAAAGAGATTCCAGGTGAATCTTTTAGCGAAGAGCAAAGCTCAGTTCAAAATGAGAATTATAATGAGAACATTGCTGAAGAACAGGAAACTCCACCTGAGGAAAATTTATGAGTCAGGATAGAGTCAAGTTATCCTTAACAATTCTGTTATTGATGTTTTCGGTCTATTCAACCAGCAGTGGTAATCATTACCAAAACGGATTAACTGCTTTAAAAGCAGGAAAGATGGATGAAGCTGCTGTTAATCTGAAAAAAGCTTTAAAAAATGATCCTTCCAATCCGGTAATCAAGCTTGCTTATGCTTCGATTCTGGAGCCAATGGAAGCAGAAAAAGTATATCAGGAACTTGCTTCAAATGATGCTGTTGCGGATTCGATTCGGGCAGAAGCTTTATCCTGTTTAGGAAGTTATTTCTATGTTCAGAAAAAGTTTAAGGAATCTGCTGAGTTTTATCGTAGAGCGGCAAAAGCAGATCCAAAGCCTGTTTACAGACATCGTTGGGCCCTGGCTGTGTATGGTTCCGGTGATGAAGAAGCGGCTCAGTCAATCTGGTATACACTGTCTCTGGAATATGGGGATAACATATCCAGAATGGCTCAATACTATCTTGGTTTAATTCATTTTAAAAGGGCAGATTATGATAAAGCTTACAGTTGTTTTTTAAAAACTGGAAATGCGGAACCGGAAAATGCGTGGACTATTGCCGCATTGGCAGGTAAACTGGAATGTGCTGCCCACCTTGGAATGGCAGACAAAGTTGAATTATATACAACACAATTAAAGCCTTACAAACATAACCTTCTTGAACGTGATTTGCTACAGCTGACTATTTCTGACAATATAAAATTAACGGATCACGACAAAACAGATGAGAAAACCGGTTCCAATACTGGTGATTCCAGACAATTATTTACTCTTCAGGTTGGAGCATTTGGATCTCCAGAGAACGCTTCAAATCTCCAGAAGAAATTAAGTGAAAATTTTGAAGATGTTACAGTTATTCCTGTAACCCATTCAGATCAGGTCTTTTACAGAGTCAGGACCGGAACATTTTCATCCAGGGAAGAAGCGGAAAAATATGGTAAAAAGGAACTGGAAAAATCAGGCCTTAACTATCAGGTTGTTCCAAAATAGCCATTGATACTGAAAGAAGAAAGATATTTATAGGAGGTGTTTTGGTAGATTATGAAATTGTAATCGGACTTGAGGTGCATGCGCAGCTTCTGACAACAACTAAACTTTTTTGCTCATGCAGATCCAGATTTGGAGATCCACCAAATACTCATGGGTGTCCTGTATGTTTAGGGCTTCCGGGTGCTTTGCCGGTGATGAATCGTCGCGCGGTAGAGATGGCAGTCAGGATGGGGAATGCGATTGGGTGTAAAATAGCAACAAAGTCGATTTTTGCGCGGAAAAATTACTTTTATCCGGATCTTCCCAAGGGATATCAGATATCACAATATGATATGCCATTGTGTATTGGCGGGAGTCTTCCAATTATTGTAAATGAAGGGGAAAAGGTGATCGGAATAACCCGAATTCATCTGGAGGAGGATGCCGGAAAATTGATTCATGACCAGGGACCGGGTTCACTTTTTGATGTAAACAGATGTGGAACCCCTCTTATTGAGATTGTCAGTGAACCGGATATGAGAAGTCCGGCTGAGGCATATGCGTATTTGCTTAGTCTGAAACAGATCCTTGAGTATCTTGAGATCTGTGATTGCAATATGGAGGAAGGCAGTTTAAGGTGTGATGCAAATATTTCGATTCGTCATAAAGGTGAAAAAAAGCTTGGGACCAAAACAGAGATAAAAAACATGAACAGTTTCAAGGAATTGGAGAAAGCTCTGGAATATGAGGCGCAGAGGCAGGCGGAAGTGCTTGAATCTGGCAACAGCGTACTTCAGCAAACATTTTTATGGGATCCTTCAAGCGGTCGTTCAATTCCTATGCGTTCGAAAGAAGATGCTCATGATTATCGCTATTTTCCTGAACCGGATCTGATGCCGCTGGTTGTTGAGCAATCATGGACAGATTCTCTAAAGCAAACACTTCCCGAATTACCTTCACATCGCCGTACACGTTTCGAGAAAGAGATGGGTCTTGTACCGTCTGCTGCTGAAGTGTTAACGAGCAGCCGTGCATTGGCTGATTACTTTGAGCAAACGCTTCTGACTTACTCCGATGCCCGTCAAGTTGCAAACTGGATTATGGGAGATATACTCAGAATAGTAAAAGATGAGAAGCTGGAAATTAATTGTTTGAAAGTTACTTCCGAAAGACTTGGGAAAATTCTTAAGCTGGTTGAAAATAATACCATTTCTGCAAGATCTGCAAAAAAAGTGATTAACCTGGTTCAGGAGCAGGATAAGGAGCCCGAAAAAATTATAGAGGAGCAGGGGCTTGGACAAATATCGGATTCAGGAGCACTTGAAACAGCCGTTAAAACAGTTCTGGACCAAAATCCTGATACTGTTGAGCGATACAAAAAGGGAGAGAAAAAATTGATCGGTTTTTTTGTAGGACAGGCAATGCGGGCAACTCAGGGAAAAGGAAACCCCAAAGAAATAAACAGTCTTATAACCAGGATGTTAGGTTAGTGAAATCTATCAGGAATTTATGTATAGTCAGTTTGTTACTGTTTCCGGTTTTTAGTTTGGCGGATTCAGGTGATGAATTTTCTCCAAGTGAAGCTGCATTTTCGATTGAAGAGGATTCATTACAAGCTGCAAATGATGAGAATAATGAAAAACTTCAGGCAGCTAACAGGCTTAAGCTCACTAAACATTCTTATGAAAAAAGAAATAAAATTGCGCTTGCTGCGGGGATGATGGTTTTTTTGGCAATTGTTATGACAACTGCGCAACAATGGAATCCGGATTAATCTGTATGATTGTTGCGCATGAAGGCAGGTTGTTTTTAGGTATAGTAAGTTTTTGAACCCCAGAGAGTATTTTATTTTACTGGATCGGTAATTATTCGGGTAATAAAATATTGACTTCGACATACATTTTTTTGTATTTTACGTTTCTAATTGCGAGAGTAGCTCAGTGGTAGAGCTCCACCTTGCCAAGGTGGCTGTCGCGGGTTCAAGTCCCGTCTCTCGCTCCAAATTTCAGGGGTTCCTGTCAGGAAACCCCTCTTTTTTATAATACCCTTTTTTTAGGGCGGCATAGCCAAGTGGTAAGGCAGAGGTCTGCAAAACCTTTATTCTCCAGTTCGAATCTGGATGCCGCCTCCATATCAGTTACCTGAAAAATCCATATAGTAATTTCATTCATGTTTTTATTTATGCAGGATTTAATCTTTGATTGTGGCTGTTTGCTAAGGTTATAATTCACCAAGTTGTTTGATCAGATCTTTTGCTGTAATTTCAGAAAAACCATCAACTTGTACAATTTGTTCCCATGATGCTTCTTTTAATCTTTTAATAGAGCCAAATTTTTTGAGCAGCATTTCTGCTTTTTTTTGTCCGATTCCCTTTAAATTCTCAAGTTGGGAGTGCTTGAACTGTTTACCACGAATCTTGCGATGGTATGTGATGGCGTATCGATGCACTTCATCACGGATCCGTTCTACCAGTTTCCTGGCAGGATGAGTTTGCGGTAACCGGACAGGTTCACTTACACAGGGTGAATAAAGGATTTCTTCCTTTTTTGCCAGTGATGCTATAAGAGGTGGATTATCAAACTGTTTTAATGCGTTTGAAGCTGCATTAAGTTGCCCGGGACCTCCGTCAATTAAAAGAAGGTCCGGAAATTGTGATTTCTCCTCATTTAACCTTTTTAGCCGCCGGGTAACAACTTCCATCATCATCGCAAAATCATTCTGACCATCAACTGTTCTGATTTTGTATCGTCGGTATTGGGATTTATTTGGAATGCCATTTTTAAACTGAACCATTCCGGCAACAGTAAATGTTTCTCCAAGATTAGAAATATCAAATGCTTCAATAGTTTCCGGAAAACATGGCAGGTTAAGAATTTTCTGCAAATCTTTTAAATCTGCAGTTGCATTGTGGGGTGCCTTCTGGTCCAGATACAGTTTTGCATTTTTTTCTGCCATTTTTATCAATATCTGCTTATTGCCTTTTTGAGGTAAAAGGATTTTAATTCTTGATTCAAACTGCTCATTCAACCATGACTGGATAATATCTGCATTAAAACCAGAATTGTCGGGAATCAGGATCTCTTCAGGGATATACTCATCATGATTGAGGTAAAACTGCAATAAAATGTTGTCATGATTTGAATTAGAAAGATTCCAGGCGTTTTTAGCAAACAGGTAATTTCTGCTGGATATAAGGAGTCCGTCTCTGAAATGTAATACCGCAAGGCATGTATTTCTGTCTCCTTCAGCAAGGCCAAACACATCACAGTTAATATCAGAAATTCTAAGATCTACCTGTTGAAGACGGGAAGCGGTTTTAATTAGTTGAATCTGATCTCTTAGCATTGCAGCTTTTTCGAACAGCAACTCTCTGGAAGCATTTTCCATTCGGATATAAAGTTCCTTGATCAAGTCGTTTCGTTTTCCAGACAAAAATCGGATCAGGTCGCTGACATCATCTCTATATGATTCCTTTGTGATTTTCCCTGCGCAGGGTCCGGAACAACGTCCCATTGAATAGTTAATACAAGGTCGAATTGATCTGGGTAGAGGAAGATTTTTATTGCAATCACGAAGTTTAAATATTTTCTTTGCAAAAGCTGCCATGCGTCGCATTGAACTGACATCGGTGTACGGACCAAAATATTTTGCACCATCTTTAGTTACTTTTCTGACAACAAGAAGTCTTGGAAAATTTTCCTGAATGGTAACTTTAAGATATGGATAGTGTTTATCATCTTTTAGTTCAACATTGTAGTGAGGTTTGTGAGCTCTGATCAGATTTGCCTCAAGTATCAAAGCTTCTGTTTCATTATTGGTTGCAATCCAGTCGATTTGTTCGAGTTTTTGAAGCATTAGCGGAATGTGTGCTCTGTCTTCATGTGAATCAACAAAATAGGAGCGAACCCGATTCCGAAGATTAACAGCTTTCCCTATATATATGGGAGTTCCCGATCCATCTTTCATGATATATACGCCAGGACTTTCGGGAAATCGATTTATTTGATTGGGTAATCCATCACCCTTAACATTGGTGACATTGTTAGTGCAATTTTCCATATCTTTTATCACACAGTTAAAAAATTATTATACATTTGATTACGTTTAGATAACAAAATTACTTAAAGTTACTGAAGAATTCTGTAACGGAATAAATATATGTTACATTTGGCAGCCAATATCGATCCTATTTTGCAGAATAAAAGAGTCGAATAACCAAAAAGACCTGTTTTTTTCGAAAAGCCGAAAGGAATAGCTGATGCAGCTAATAATATTTACTGGAATACAGGGATCAGGTAAATCAACATTTTATAAAGAGAAATTTTTTCATACGCACATGAGGATTAATCTGGATCAACTTCGTACACGCCACAGAGAAAGCCGATTTGTTAAAACATGTTTTGAAACAGGTACCCCCTTTGTTGTCGATAACACGAACACTTTGCCACAGGATCGTAAACGCTACATAACACAAGCTAAAATAACAGGTTACGAAATAATTGGATACTTTTTTGATACAGTTTTAGAAGAGGCACTTGGTAGAAACAAACAAAGGTATGGCAGAATGGTTGTTCCGGAAAAAGCAATTGTTGCTGCATACAAAAAATTAATCCCACCATCTTATGCTGAAGGATTTGACAAAATTTACAAGGTAAAGATAACAAAAGACGCTGTTTTCAAAGTTTGTAAAATGTAACATTAAATATCTATAACTCACTGTAGTTTTAGGAAAAAAGTATCATAATGAAAAGGATGATAAAGAGATTGGATCTATGCCTGTATGATATTTAGTGTATAATTATCGTAAAAGCTTATCCTGATTACAATTATAAAGGTTTTCAGTATTGCAGAGTCGTTTTGAAAACCTCCTCCAAAAACACGGCTGTTTCTGGAGAAAAATACCAAAGTGTCTGATTTTTATATAATTATAAAAATATGTGGCCCAGTGATTGCGCTCCTTGTTATAGGTACCTCTCAATTATTTCTTCATAAGGAGGAACAGCTGTGAAAAAACTTTTATTAATAATAGTATTCTTGTTTTCTGTTGCCTTTAATGGTTTTTGTCAGCAGAATAATGATACATTAACGCTATCCACATCGATAGATAGTCTCAGTTACATTATTGGAAGAGATGTAGGAGCTCAATTAAATGATCTTGAAACTAAATTGAATATGGATGCGTTCTCTGCTGGTGTTGATCAGGCAATGCAAGGTCTCCCTTCAAAAATTGATTCGATCACTGCAGATTCAATAAGGCGTCAATTTGCTACTCGTGTGCAGGAACAGATGGAAGAGGAACAGGAACAACTGGCACAAAGGTACAAGGATTTGAGTGAGTCATTTCTGGCCCAAAACCGGCAAAGAGAAGAGGTTCAGACTACAAGCAGTGGACTTCAATATGAAATTATTGAACAGGGAGAAGGGCCAATGCCCGAAGCAAGTGATTCGGTAAGAGTATCGTATATGGGAATGCTTGTGGACAGTACAGTATTTGACAGCACTGCAGAACCTGTAGTTTTGGAACTCTCACGTACTATTCCGGGATTAGCGGAAGGGATTCAATTAATGAATGAGGGTAGCGAATATATATTTTATATACCCTCCGACCTTGCGTATGGTGAACAAGGTATTCCTCCCGTTATCCCGCCAAATGCAGCATTGATATTCAGGGTCAGACTTGAAGAGGCTTTAGGTCAGGAGAGAAGAACAGATTTCCGAAAATAATATGTTTTTACTAATCTTAAATTTTTGCCGTTCAAATTTATAGAATATTGAGCGGCATTCTTTTTTTTTCAGGAATAGAACCAATCCTCATTTCGGGATCTCAATTTTGCAATTTATGATTTTATAAAGGGTTATGATATTATATTGTTTTTAACATCTATTACACCATCGGTATTTTTTGCAATATTTTCTGCTGCGATTGAGATTTGTGGTGTGGAAACATTTCCGGACAAAATTACGTGTCCGTTATTAACCGCGATCTCAATTTTATCAACATTTATTAAAGAGTTTCTGTCGAAGGCAGCAGCAATATCACGTGAAATCATCTCATCTACGTAGTGTTTCTCCGGTACTACAGTCAAGCGACTGTGAACAGATTTTACTCCATTGATATCCCCTGCATGTTCTTCAACCCTGATTTTTTGCCAATATGCAGGAACAGAACCATCAATTATTACATTTCCGTTTTGAACAGAAATTAAAATATCAGAATCATCTATATCAGAATCCCAAGATAGAATCTGCTTGATATTTATTTGAATTTCCTCATCAGAAGGTAGTCTGTGACCGTCAGGAAAACGGACATCAATTTCATTTCTTACGGCTTTTACTCCAGGAACAGCTCTTGCATTCTGTTCAGCTACATTCCTGGCCAGGTGTGTGGGAGCTAATCCCTTGAGTATTACTGTGTTATCAGTAATATCAACAGTTATTTCGGAACCGTCCAAACGGGCATCCCAAAAAAGGTGTTCAACAATATTTTTTTTAATATCTTCTGATGAAAAGGTCATAAATCCTCCGGTTACATACAGTTAGACAATAAATTCCAACAGAATTCCTTACGTTTAATGATGCTGAATGTCAAAGGTATCAATAGCTTCAAATTGGTTGATCTGTTGAATGAGGAGAGCATATCAGTATTCCTGAACGATTTATTTCTATGTCACAAAGAATTGTTTGTCTTCGAATTAGAGTTTTTTTCTGCTTTCGTAAGCTTTTTGAAGATACTCTCTGACTTCATCATCTGTAGTTTGTTCGAAATCCATATACCATGAACCAACAGACATAAATGATTCGGGAGTTCTGACGCAAATAACTTCATC
Source organism: Fibrobacter sp. (assembly GCA_012728995.1). GTDB lineage: Bacteria > Fibrobacterota > Chitinivibrionia > Chitinivibrionales > Chitinispirillaceae > JAAYEB01. The sequence continues at coordinate 16,094 of JAAYEB010000206.1, forward strand.
ACACTCTTCTTTTAATTCAAGACAGGATGACGGTGCACCAACCGGAATCGCAGCAACTATTTTTGCAGGTTCTTTTCTTCTGACAGCGCGAATTGCTACTTTCATAGTTGCCCCTGTAGCTATACCATCATCAATTAATAACACAGTACGACCTTTTATGTCTGGGGCATCTCTTCCATTACGGTAAAGTATTTTTCTTCTTTCAAGCTCTTTTAGTTCCCTGTTTGCGGTATTCTCGATATTTTCCTTTGAAATGGACAGATAATTCACTACTGCATCATTTAACAGTAAAATTCCACCTTCAGCAATTGCTCCCATTGCCAGTTCTGGTTGATAAGGAGAACCTAACTTTCGTACAATAAAAACATCAAGTTCTGCATTAAGCATAATTGCAACTTCATAGGCAACCACCACACCGCCTCTTGGAAGTGCAAGAATTAACAGATTCGCATCATTACGATATTTTTCGAGATATGAAGCCAGTATCCTGCCGGCTTCTTTCCGGTCGCGATATGGCTCATTCATCCTGTAAAACCTCCTTAAAACTGTCACCTCTTAAACCGGAACAGTCCTGATTCATGTTTAGAAAACAATAAGACAGTGATGATTTCTTTTGATCTTGTCCAGTAATATCACCACTGAATAGTACCTTCATCACTTCCACCATAGCCGCCATGACCATAATCACCAACACTTTTAGGTTTACGCCCAGTTGCTTCACTAACTTTAATACTCCTTCCCTGAAACACTGTGCCATTCAGATTGTGAATTGCACTTTCAGCATTTTCCATTTCAACAAAACCAAAACCACGGGACCGACCGGTCTGGTGATCAGTAATAATTGAAGCCGAATGAACCTCACCGAATTGAGAAAAAAGATCTTTTAATGAATCTTCAGTTGTTCCCCAGGAGAGATTACCAACATACAGTTTTTTTGCCATTTCCGGGACTCCTGTTATTATTTATTCTTTAAAAATTAATAAAATCTGAAATTGAACCATGGTGCTGGTCTATAATTGCAATAATAATACCAATATGAAATGAACGATTTACCATGCTAAACATGACATGTTTCAGGAACAGTACAATTTCAGAACAGATGTAACAATTTTACGACACAAACTCCGGCCAGCTTGCCGGACAGCATCACTTTAAAGCTCTGTATTGACGGAAAAATATTCCTGTACGTAGTATTTGCATGTGATCATCCAAAAGGATCAGGATTTTATCAATTGCGGTCGAAATGGGAGCATCGGGGCGCTTTTGAGAAATGCCTATTAATGAAAAAAAGAATCATAATTATTTGGATTAAAAAAATTAATAAAACCTGACTGTTATTTTATTATTTTTCAAACAGGTCTAAGAACCGGTTTTCGTACAGTTCGTACAATCCCCATTTGTCTAGTTCTTCCTTGAGCTCCTGAGCTTTGGAGCGATCATTTTTAGCTGCTTTAAACATGGATTCAATTCGATCCATTACATATTTTGGAACATCCTTGTCTTCAGGAAAGATATCGGATTCAGTTCCGGAAAACATTGTTTCGCTATCAAATAAACCGGAAGAAAAAAATTCTTTCAACTTATCTTCAATTTCTGCAAACATTGGATCAGTTTTTTCAACATCAATTTCCAGTTCAGTGAAATCGGGTTTGGTTCCGGTGATAAGCGATAATTTTTTTACAATTGCCAAAGCGGCACGGGGATATGTAAGGCCGGCAGCATAAGCTGGTATAGTTGCCAAAAGGCAAATGGCATCTATTCCTCTTATACCGGCAAATCCTAGCATCAAGCCGTTCAGTCCACTGATAACCCCGTCGGGCATTGCAATCAGATCCATTCGTTCGAGATCATTTTTCAAACCGGGGTTGTTACAGGCATACAGGACATTTGGGTCAGTTGAGTGACTTATTGACTGTGGAATGGCAGCAGCAGTATAAACGCAGGAGGCTTTTAATTCCTGAGCAAGTTCTAAAATCGTATTCATCACTTCTATATCATGATTGCCACCAGCATGTGCATTACTTTCAAATATGATGAGATCGGGATTATGCATGTGATAAAATACACTTTGCGGGGTTTCAGGAAAATGTGCAACTCCCGAGTCGACAACAATTGATTCAGGAACGACAAATTTGCTCATGTCGATTTGGGCAAAAAGATGAGCATTCAGTTTTCTTCTGAAATAATCTATTGCCAGTATTCCTGCATTTCCTGCACCTGTCCAGGCAGACAGAAGTAAGGGTGAAGTGCTGAAATGGGTTCTATGAAGAATATTCATGGTTGATTACCTCTTGTTTTTATTCTTCCCAATATTTTTTCCCTTTAAAATGATCATAAACCATGTTCTCATAATCACGATCAACAGGTAATTCTGGATTGTAAGGCGGGCTGTTTTCTATAGTTTTTCTGTCGCGAAGGACATATACAGTGCTTTCACCCCAATCTATACCTCCAGTCCATTGAGGAGCAACAAGATGTTTGGAGGGGTGTATAAATCCTTCTGAAATTACCAGATATCTGATAACCCATAGAGTATCATCTATAATGAAATCAACAACACTTCCATACTCTTCATCTGTAGCCTGTATAGTGTAACCTCTAATCTCCTTTGTTTCCCTAAGATGAGACTTACGAGTTTTTTGTTCTTTTTCACTATCTTTTTTAAGAGCTTCCCTGGTGATTAAATGTTCAGACTGGTTGAAAGGTGGGGGTGACAGACCTGGATAAATTGCAGCACCAAGTGAGTTGTAAGTTTGCGGGTATGACCAGTAAAATGGCCAGGAATAATACTCATGAAGTTCCCGTTCTTCCTGGCGCGAAACCAGCTCAATTCTTTCGAAAGGTTTACTGTTTTTTATCTGATCACCGGAATTTCTTGTATAAAGCCTGTCTTTTGTGATATGCTTGATAGCTGCAGGTGAAATCAAAACGCGTTTTACTGAAAGCCAGCTTCCAATATCTACTACAATATACCGTATAGCCCAGTTTCGATCATCAAAAACCAGCTGATCCACTTTTCCTGCTAATCCATCTACCGCATGAACAGATATTCCATGTATCTCTTTTTCCGATCGGAACATATTACCCCCGGAACAAAAATTGAATGCTGTGTCAATTAAAGAAAGATCAAAGGACATGCCAAAAATGTGATTTTTACAATGTCCGGGAAGCGGGTAACGTAAAAGGAATCGTTACTATTCAGATCTAATAAAGCAGAGAAGCTAATTTTTTATTGAACAGGGAAAGAATGCAATCGATATTCATCAAAAAGCCTTGTTGTCGGATAGTAGTACAAAAGTTGTCATGAGATCGGTTTTTGCGATAATCTGGTTCTTTGGGTGGGTGTTTGAGATAACGTAGCATAAGGGAGCTGTCGGATTGAACCATAAGACTGGATTGATAATAGTATAATTGCGGATTTGATCCAAGATAAAGTGAACTCCCAAGAATTTTTCTGTTATCTATGGCTAAATCACTGATCCCTTTTTGTTCAACAGTATCAATTCCAAGTTCATCAAGTAATAAAATCATTGATTTGTGGATATGCTTGAAAATCTGAACCGGAGTTTTTCCGTTACGAGTACCTACAATCAGAGTAACTATTACTCCTGGAGAAAGCATTACGGTTCCCCCTCCTCCCCTGCGTTTTTCAACAGGGATCGAATTTTCCAGGCATCGGCGTAAATAGATTTCGTTTTCGGGATTACAGGCTGGCCCGTAAACTATTTCAGTTTTTTCCTGTTCATATGAGTAGACAAATGGTAAAGGTTGTCTGGCCCCGTAAATAAAGAGAGCATCATTTTTTTTAGGCAAACCAGGAAATACAGGAGTTTTCATATTATAATCTATTTCAAATTTTCAGGTTTATTTCTGATATTGTTTAAATTTGAGATGAACAAAGAGATATATGACATAAATGGAAGTAATTTTTTTAGAATCGGAGTTTTTATTGTTATCGCTTTAGATGGGCACATTTCATGACAACAGAAACACCTGATACATTTTCTATAGTCATAACGCGGTTTTTTGTCTTTTGAAGAAAGTTTAACAGCTTTCGGGTCTACTGGACAGACCTGAACACACCTTTTACATCTGGTACATTTGCGGCTGTCTGCAACCGGTTTTGGAAGAAAAAACCGCCTGATTTCCATTGCTATCTTGTTTTTCGGCAGTTTTGCCGGTCTGGATCTCACTACATTGAACATACTGTCAACAAACTGATCCACACTGTCACCAATTAATTGAATTCTATTTTCTTCAATGTTCCCCAAACCTGATTGAAAACCGGAAATATTTGTCGGGACAAATTCTGGATCAAGATTAATAATTCTGCAGGCTGTTGTATCCAGTGCAACCGGATCTGTACTTAATAAAATTACACCGAGCTTCTTTGGAGTACCGCTTCTTGGACCATTTCCCTCCATGGCATAAACACCATCCATTATGTATAATCGTGGTTTTATAAAACTGGTAATATCAACAAGGAGCTGTGAAAAGTCATAGACATCAGGAAACCGGGCATGGTATTCTCCTTTTACAATTCCCGGGACACAACCGTACTGATTTTTGACTGCACCGGTCATTCTGGTTAGTCCGTGTGTTTTAAGTTTCGGAAGACTGATCAAGCCATCTGAAGACAAAACCGAGTTTGCAATATAGAGCTGTTTGCTGGTGATTCCTTCAGGATAAGCAATAATTTTACCATGGTCAAAATCGTCCGGAAAAATGTCATGATATTGAGCTTTTTGAAAAAAGTCGCATTTTTTTAGTGCGTTAACTGATGACTGAATTCCACCTGGAGAATCACCAAAGGTTAGTCTGGCACAAAACGGCTTGAAAATTTTAATGGCAGCTTCAAAAATCGCAGGATGTGTAACAACGCACTGTTTTGGATCTGTTCCCCATAACACGTTCGGTTTCAATACAATTTTATCATTTTTACCGACAAATTTTCGGGGACCTCCAAGTAGTTCAATGCCTCTTTTTAATGCATTGTCTACAGTGGTCTGATCGTATGATTCGCATTTTATTAAAGCAACATCTGAAAGATTCAATATTTTCTCCATAACAAAAAGAGTAAAAATACAGTTTAAAAGAAAATTACTCAATTCTTTTAATCTACTTAAGAATATATAAAAGCATTACAATATAATATTGAGTTTATTGTCTTTATATTTTTTGTAACCAAGGTGAATATGGGAATGGGTTTTTAAAATTTTTTACCTTCTTTAATGTGATTCAAAACTTAATCAACTTATATACTGTTCCTTCAACTATATTTTATACCTTAACAGTAGCAGGGTGCTTGGGGTCTGCTTTGCTATGTTAACTACTTGTTTAAGTATAAAAATTGCATTTGAAAAAGTAAAACAGTTCGCGATCTTCGGATAAAACTGGTAACTGTCAGAGTGTAATTTTTTCGGTTAAATTCTATTTATTGCTGCAACAAAAATGTTTTGTTTTCTGGCACGATTTTCCGGGCTTATTTGGATTATTTAAAAAAAACGGCCAGGATTTGACAGGAATTTATTTTACACAAAGTATTGAATGAAGTTGATTGATTCTGATTAAAGTTAAAATTTCGAATCAAGACAGTTGGATTTCCTCATAAATATCAGGAGCGAGTTTGTTATGAGTAAATCTTCTTTTAACCTTTCTACAGGTTCAATTAGCAAAAACAAAAAACAATCGTATTCATAAGTTCCAAAGGGAGATGAAATGGAAGGAAAAGAAAAGACTGAAGTTGAAAAAGAACCAGTAAAGAAAGATATGTCCCTCTTTACCGAATACGATATTTATCTGTTTAAAGAGGGAAAACATTTCAGGCTGTATGAAAAACTCGGTGCGCATCCTATGACAATAGGTAAAGAAAAAGGGACCTACTTTGCCGTTTGGGCTCCGAATGCAAAATATGTATCGGTTGTAGGAGATTTCAATCAATGGAACACAACCGGTCATCCGTTAAAAATGAGATTGGACAGTTCTGGAATATGGGAAGGCTTTATAAACGGTATCGGAGTTGGGGATCTTTACAAGTTTCATATCGATTCGCATGTAAACAATTATACTGTAAACAAAGGCGATCCATTTGCAACATATTGGGAAAAACCACCGCAGACATCACCAATAGTCTGGGAGCTGGATTATAAGTGGAATGATGCTGACTGGATGAAAAAACGCAAAAAACACAATGAATTATCAGCTCCAATGTCTATTTATGAATTGCATATCGGTTCATGGCGGCGCAAAGAGAACAATAAAGAGATCACATACCGGGAGCTGGCTCCTGAGTTGACAGCATATGTTAAAAAGATGGGTTTTACCCATGTTGAATTTCTTCCTGTAATGGAGCATCCGTTTTACGGTTCATGGGGATATCAGACAACGGGGTATTTTGCTCCAACAAGCAGATATGGTACACCACAGGATTTTATGTATCTTGTCGATTACCTTCATCAGAATAACATTGGAGTTATTTTTGACTGGGTACCTTCCCATTTCCCCGGAGATGAGCATGGTTTAGTGTACTATGATGGGACTTGTGTTTATGAACATGCTGATCCCAGAAAAGGATTTCATCCGGACTGGAAGAGTTACATTTTTAATTATGGAAGAAATGAAGTTCAGGCATTTTTATTGAGCAGTGCATTGTTCTGGTTAGAAAAATATCATGCAGACGGTATAAGAGTAGATGCAGTTGCGTCGATGCTTTACCTTGATTATTCCCGAAAGGAAGGGGAGTGGATTCCAAATGCATTTGGTGGCAGAGAGAATCTTGAAGCGATTGATTTTTTGAAACGGTTGAATGAGGAAATTTACAAGGCTCATCCTGATGTGCAGACAATTGCGGAAGAATCAACTGCCTGGCCAATGGTTTCGCGGCCGGTTTATGTAGGCGGGCTCGGTTTTGGCATGAAATGGAATATGGGATGGATGCACGACACTCTAACATTTGTAAATAAAGATCCTGTGTTCAGAAAATATCATCATCATGAACTCACTTTCAGTATGCTCTATGCTTTTACGGAAAATTATGTTCTGCCTTTGTCGCATGATGAAGTTGTGCATGGAAAGGGTTCTTTAGTAAATAAAATGCCTGGTGATGACTGGCAGAAAATGGCAAACCTGAGGTTATTGCTGTCTTATCAATTTTCACATCCTGGTAAAAAACTTCTATTTATGGGAGGAGAGTTTGCCCAGTGGCGCGAATGGAGTCACGATCATCCTCTTGAATGGCATCTTACACAATGGGATCGTCATAAAGGTGTACAATTGATGGTTTCTGATCTCAACAGATTGTATAAATCAACAATTGCTCTTCACAAATATGATTTTGACAGCAAAGGTTTTGAATGGGTTGACTGTAACGACTGGGAAAACAGTATCCTGACTTTTCTGCGTAAAGGTGACGAACCTGAAGAGGTGGTACTGATTGGGTGCAATTTTACACCTATTCCCCGGGACAAATATAGAATAGGGGTTCCGGTTCCAGGTTTCTGGAAGGAACTTTTTAACAGTGATGCCAGAGAGTATGGGGGCAGCGGAATGGGAAATGCAGGAGGTGTTATGTCTGATCAGATAAAGTGGCATGGAAGGGAAAATTCAATTCTTGCGACATTGCCGCCTTTGGCAACTGTAATTTTCCGGTTTGAAAGGGAAAACAATTAGGTTTTAATAGAATTATGCCCTGTCTAGGGAGTCTGGTTCACTATCAACAAAAAGCGGTACCAGAAATTTTCCCCGTAGAGACATTTGATGAATGTATCTACGGGGAAATGAAATATTTACTCAAATCTCCAGATCTTTTCTTCTGCTGTCATATTCAGTTTTTGAAATCTCACCATTTCGGTATTTTTCATTCAAATCTTTTAAAATTTCATTTTGTCCTCCTGCTGCAGCAAGATTCTGGGCTCGTGAAGCGGTCCAGGCTACATAGAAAAGGAGAACAGCAATCATTAACAGCCATAACCAGCCATTACTACTTTGTTCACGGGTTTGTGCGTGAAGGGTTAACGGAAATAACGATATAAGAAGAAGGATTATTGCTTGCATAGACCAACCTCTTCTGAAATGAGAAAAAAGGACCGGGGAAGCCTTATGGGTTACATAATTATAAGAGGCAAAAATTGTTCCTGAGCAGTATTTATCGCGGAAAATTAAATAATCGAATCCAGAAACTTCTTTAATTCCTGCAGCAGGTTTTCTTCGGGTACTTTTTTAACTGGTTCTCCTTTTACAAAAATAAGGCCCTCATGTTTTCCGCCAGCAATACCGATATCAGCATCCCGGGCTTCACCGGGACCATTGACAATACACCCCATAACTGCGATTTTGACCGGTTTTGTAATATTTGAAACCATATTTTCAACATCAGCAGCAAGTGAAGCAACATCGATCTGAGTACGTCCGCATGTAGGGCATGCTATAACAACAGGACCATCCATTAGTTCAAGAGATTTAAGGATCTCTTTTGCCACGAATATCTCTTTAACAGGATCTCCAGCAAGAGAGACACGAATAGTGTCTCCAATCCCTTCGGCAAGTAGTGTTCCTATGCCCACAGCAGATTTAATGGATCCACTTCGGACTGTGCCGGATTCTGTTATTCCAATGTGTTGAGGAACAGATGAATGCTGTGAAAGAAGGCGGCAGGCTTCAATAGTTGTGAGCACATCACTGGCTTTTATGGATAGAATGATATCATCAAATTTCATCTCCTCCATTGTTTTTATATACTCCAGTGCGCTTTCAAGAAGAGCGTTTGGGGTAGGTCCGCCATGTTTTTTAATGAGATCTTTTTGAAGAGAACCGGAATTTACTCCAATACGAACTGGAATGCCGGAAATTTTTGCGGCATCAATAACCGCTTTTACCCTTTCTTTCGAACCAATATTACCGGGGTTGATTCTTACCTTATCTGCGCCTGCTTCGATTGAGGCTATTGCAAGTTTGTAATCAAAATGGATATCAGCAACGAGAGGGACATTTGTCTGATTTCTGATTGATTTGAAAGCCTGAGCAGATTTCTGGTCGGGAACTGCAATGCGAACGATCTGACATCCGGCATCGGAAAGCTTCTGTATCTGTTCGAGAGTATTTTGTTCGTCTGTAGTATTAGTGTTGGTCATGGACTGGATTACTACAGGTGATCCATCACCGATAGCAAGACCGCGGACAGAAATTTTACTGGTGTTTTTTCGTTTGATCATATTGGTTTTAATGTATTGGTTTAAAATTACGTATCAGGATAAAGGAAAATATAAAACGGTAAGTGAAAATAAAAAAACTGCCGGAAAAAATCCCGGCAGTTTTTCATTCAAAGAGGTCTCTTATTACATCTATTTCATGATTGCAACTGGTTGTACCATTTTAGTGTTCTGGCCTGAGAGAACTACAATATAACGTCCATTGGGAATTCTCATATTGCTCAGGTTAACACTTTTTGAAGCAGCATTTCCTGTGAAAAGGGTGCTGATTCTATTTCCCATGATATCACTAAGGGAAAGTGTCAGGTTTTGTGGTTGAGCGAGATTGAAAGAGATGTTTGAGCCTTTTACAGAAAGATTTTTAGTGCTGGCTTTGCTGGAATGGGAATAAGAGATTCTGGTATCCCAGCCGAAATCTGCATAAGTCATTCCTTCTGCTACGATTTCATCCACTTGGATTGAAGCATCATCACCGTCTTTAACTTTGAATTCTAATTTTAATACCTCATCAGCTCCGTGCGCAAAAGTCCAGTCATCTTTATACGGATCACTCCATTCTTCTGGTAAAATATCTTCAGCGTCTATTGTTATTGTTTCCCAGTCTACAGGTAAAACAATATCATATCCGTAATATCCCCATTCTGCAGTTTTTAGATCCATGGTTTTAAAAAGTAACCTTACAGTTCCTTCACCTTTTATTCTTACAGAAAGTGCTGTCATTTGACTAAGATCTATAGGAGTTTCATTACTTTTATCATCACCAACAAGATTACAACCTACACCAGCATAAGGATTCTTATTGTCGCTACCGGATGTATATAAGTTAGCAATGAGTACGCCTTCCTGATTTAAGACAGGGACGGTAGAATTGGTTACCTGCTCTCCCTCAAAATCTGTTACATCAGAACCATCCGGGTCTTTAAAAAAATACCAGAAACCTTTGCCCTTATATACTGCTCCCCCGGTTACTATGCCATAAACAGCACCTACTGTTGTTTGGTCTGGCTCATCACCATAGGCGTCATCAAAATCCTCAAGTACAGCGGGAGCATTAAGATCAACTTCTTCTGCTCCAAATGCAACAGCACTAAAAATAAGACTTGCTGCAACGATTAAACGAAAAACAGACATACACCACCTCTTTTGTTTAATTTTATAGAATTTCACTTATACCCTTAAACAGGTTTGTTAAGAAAATTACGCTAATCCAGACTGTAAGTCAAAGAAAAAATGGGGTAATAATATTGTGGTAGACTGGGATGAATGAGTTCAGATTGATTTCGATTCAAAATATTGTTTGCGTTTAAAACCGATTCTCTGCTTTATTATAATTAGTTTCTGTTCAAAATGACTAAATGATAAAAAAAAGGGAATTTCCTAATGTATTTTATAATAAACAAAAACAAAAACAAAAAACAAAAGGAATTCCCTATGAGAAAAATAATTGATTTCCAACCCTGTTTCTTCTTTAATTTGCATAAAAGTTCA
>JAAYEB010000207.1 GCA_012728995.1 Fibrobacter sp.
CGCATTTGCTTCCAGTTTGGAACGCAGCTTTTTATCTGAAATCAGCATTTGAGCTTTAGCCACAAAATCCTCTATATTTTCGGGCTCATAAAGCAATCCCGTGACATTATTCTGAACCGAATCACGAAGCCCGGGAACATTGTTTGAGAGTGAAACTGTACCGCAAAGATTGGCTTCGATATTGTTTATCCCCCATCCTTCCTTGTGGGAAGGATTTACAAAGATAGTTGCACTGCTGAGCAAATCCCTTTTCTGCTCTTCGGATATCCAGCCGACAAATTGAACTGAGTTTTCAATTCCAAGATCTGCACAAAGCAGTTTTAACTCTTTAAGGTACCCCCCGCTGCCTGCAATTTTCAATTCAGCATCCGGATATTTTTCTTTTATTTTTGGAAATGCCCTGATAATGAATTGAACATTCTTGTATTTCATCAGACGACCTACATACACAAGTAACGGCCCCTTATTTTTCGGCTTTGACTGATAAAAGAATGAGGTGTTAATTCCGGGACTTACGATAGATATACTCTGATCAGACACTCCAAAATTTTCAATTTCAGTTTTTGTACTCTCAGATACAGCAATAAATTTTTCTTTTTTATAAAAAACACCAATCGTTTTTTCCATCAAATAGATATACAAGGCAAGCGGAAATACAGTTTCCCTGAAAATAGTCTTTTCGAAAAAATGGTGAACAATATGCAATCTTGTAGTCCTCGCAAACAGAGGTGTTAGAAACGGCACCTTGTTAATATTTTCAATTATCAGGTCAAATTTTTTACTGTTCCTGATTATATAGGGAATGATAGAAAAATTAAAAAGAAACTTGTTTCCCTTTCTGATCACATGAATCCTTCCGGTCTGGTCATCTGTTGATGCACCAGTCCAGGAATGAGACAACACTGTTATATCAAATCCACGATCTACAAGCCTCCTGAAAATTTCATGATAATAAATTTCAGCTCCGCCTGCTTCTGGATTATTCATATCACGCCAGTTTATTACAAGTATTTTCCTGATCATCTCACTTAACCTTTAATTCGCTCTGAAATTCGAACCTACGAATAAAGCGCGCCCGGGGTGTCTGTGTTTTGTGACTAATATCAGGATAAGTGTGACAATTTCATCACCTTATCCGGTTTAAGATACTAAAAAACCATTAAAAAAAACAATCAATTCAAACCTCCATCAGCCATCAGAACCAAAAAGATCCTGTTAAACCAGCAAAAACATCAATGGGATGGAACAGTTTGATTGAAGATTGTATTTTTCCATAATTTCCTGTTAATCAGAATGGAGTCGAAAATACCGACATGGAGTCTCTCAGGCACGAAAGCAGAAAGAACCTCTTTTATCTTGCTCCGCTTAGAGGAGTTACAGACCATATTTTCCGAAATATTTATGAACGCTATTTTGCAAAGTTTGACTACCTGCTCACCCCTTTTATCACAACTGTCAGGGGTACAACTGTCAATCCATCACATCTTCGTGATATTAATACCGATAAAAACGATTCCGATCGGGTGATCCCCCAGATAATAGGCAACAACGCCGATGAATTTCTGGTTCTTGCCTCAGCAATCGCAGATCTGGGATACAAATCAGTAAACTGGAATCTGGGATGTCCATTTCCACCAGTTACCAGAAAAAAACGTGGAAGCGGGCTGCTGCCTTATCCGGAGCTTATAGAATCGATTCTCGAAAAAGTAATGAAATCAATACCTCTTCCACTTTCAATAAAGGTGCGAATCGGTCTTGATGATGAAAAAGATATATTCAAGCTAATTCCTGTTTTCAACTCATTTCCACTTCAGGAAATAATCATCCACCCACGTACAGGTGCTCAGATGTATAGCGGTGAGATAAATCAGGTAATTTTTCAGGAGTGTACAAACCACTGCTCCCATCCGGTAGTTTACAATGGCGACATTGTAACTTTAAAAGATTTCCAGGAAAAATCCTCACAGTTTCCGACAATAAATCGCTGGATGCTTGGGAGAGGTATTATCAAAAACCCGTTTCTTCTTCAGTCTATAAACAACAGAGATTTTAAAGGTGATCCGGTTGTTATAAGAAAGTTCCATGATGAAATCTATCAGGCAAACAGTTCCGTTCTTTGCGGCCAGGCACATATTCTTGGCAGAATGAAAGAACTCTGGATCTATCTATCGGAATCATTTTCCGAAAATCCAAAATTTTTAAAAAAAATTCTCAGATCAACTTCAACAAGCGAATATGAGAAACACGTAGAAAAGCTTTTTTCACAATAGAGCATCAGATTTGTTTAAACAGACTCAAAAATTGCACTGCCTGCCCCTGCAATATCTCACATTTTGGAGAATAGATTGTAACCACTTGATTTAATTACGTGTTACGATTATCATTTCAACAATCGTCTGATTTAAAGAGCAGATGCACATGCTTGTTGAAACCGTACCTCATCTGCTCAGAAGCGATTGGCTTATAGCGGATTTTTTGTAGTAAGCTCCAGACAAGAATCAGCCTGCCTTATAAAGTCCACTTTCGGAACGGATAAGTTCAATTGATTGTACAGGGTTGAATTTAAGATCGTAGATTGTGGCAGAAATTTCTCTGTCTACAATAGTAAGCAAGCCAAAAGTTGGAGGCATGTTTTTTTCCATCGGACCTTTTAAATGGCCGGGATTCATATAGAGCCGGCCATCATCAAGACGTAATTCTTCCTTATGTGTATGCCCATAAAGGATTATATCTGATCTTAAAACATCCTCATCAGTAACATCTTTCTCAAGACAGTGTACCAGAAGGATAGTCAAACCTAAAACAGATTCGAAAATTTTTGCAGGAAGAGTACCTTTGCGGTATCTTTCGTCATAGATTCCCGGAACCTGAACCAACTCAAGATAATAATCAGCAAGATCCACAACATCATCATAATCATCACCCAGATGGTATAACGCAGCGATCTTCTGACGATTAACGAGCCACTCTACAGCATCATTAAGATATGCCTTGTTCCGATGAGTATCACTGACAATTCCGATTTTCATAAGCTGCGTCCTGTTGTAAGAGATCAAGATTTTTGATTTTTTCGATCATTTCTGAGTATTCGTCAAGGTATTTTTCTGCTTGAATAACTACATTTTCAGCAGTATACCCGAACTTTTCATCAAGTACTTTATAGGGTGCTGAAGCCCCGAATTTTTCCATCCCGATCACTTTGCCAAGAGGCCCAACCAACCCGCCAAGAGTTACAGGCAGTCCTGCAGTCAGCCCCAATGCGGGTATACCAAACGGCAGGATCTCTTGCTGATAATCGGAAGGCTGCTCCCTGAAAAGCCCTTCACTTGGTACAGAAACGACTTTTACATTCAGACCTCTGTTTTTTAATTCTTTAGCGCCCTCAATCAATGTAGCAACTTCTGAACCATTAGCGACCAGAATTATGTCCGGTTGTTCTTCACTTTCCAATACCGTGTAAGCCCCTCTGTATGCTTCAAGAGCATCTTTGAATCTTGTTGATGAAGGTTTTGCAGGGATGTCAGCAATATTCTGTCTGGATAAAACAAGAACAGCAGGTTCGTCAGATTCAAGCGCGATTTTCCACGAAACAGTCGTTTCAACAGCATCGGCAGGACGTAAAACCAGTAAACTCCGTTCGCCTTCCAGATTTGCCATTTTTTCCAGAAGCCGGATCTGGGCTTCCTGCTCAATTGGCTGATGAGTAGGTCCGTCTTCACCCACCCTGAAAGAATCATGCGAAAAGATATATTTTACCGGAAGCTTCATTATTGCTGCCATTCGAATTGCCGGTTTCACGTAATCGGAAAAAACAAAGAATGTCCCGCAAACAGGAATTATGCCACCATGTGCTGCGATTCCGTTCATAACTGCAGCCATTGTCAGTTCTGCAACGCCTGCCTGAAGAAATTTTCCGGAAAAATCATTTTTTCTGAAAATTGTTGTTCCCTTTAAAAAACCGTCAGTTTTGTCACTGTTTGCAAGGTCTGCAGAAGAAACGATCATGTTATCAATTGTCTTCGCAAACTCTTCCAGAACTTTACCTGAAGCTGCCCGGGTGGCGATGTTATTTTTCTGCTGTAATTTTTCCCAATCTATTTCAGGAACTTTTCCACTCCAGAAATCTGCCCATTTTTTGGCAAGCTCCGGATTTGATTTTTCCCATTGCTCCTGTTGTGCCCTTCTCTGCCTTGCAATTACCTTTTTCCTCTCAAGCATTTCTTTGTAATGCCCGGCAACATCGTCAAAAATCACAAATGGATTTTGCGGGTCACCACCGAGGTTCGTTATTGTTTTTTCTGCAGAACCTCCGGCAGCAGAGATTGGCATACCGTGTGTTGATAATTTTCCTTCGAAAGGCTGACCATTTTCATCCAAAACACCTTTTCCCATTACCGTTTTTCCAATAATGAGTGTTGGACGTTCTTTTTCCTCTGTTGCCTTGTTCAGAGCATCACGAATCTGATCCTGATCATTACCGTTAATTGTAATGACATTCCATCCCCACGACTGATATTTAAGTGCTGTATCCTCACTGGTTACATCACTTGTTGCAGATGAAAGCTGGATATCATTGGAATCGTAATACATTATGAAATTGCTTAATCCCAGATGACCGGCCAGTCTTCCAACACCCTGCGAAATCTCTTCCTCAATTCCACCATCGGAAATAAAAGCGTAAGTTTTGTGAGCAGCCCATTCACCAAAACGAGCTACCATAAAACGTTCGGCAATAGCAGCACCAAGTGCCATTGCATGTCCCTGACCAAGAGGCCCGGAAGTATTCTCAATTCCTTTGCTGATATGCCGTTCAGGATGTCCTGATGTTATACTTCCCCATTGTCTAAAATTTGCGATATCTTCAGTGGTAAAAGCTCCGCATAATGCCAGAACCGAATAAAGCATAGGTGACATATGACCCGGATCGAGAAAAAAACGATCCCTGATTTCCCACGACATGTCATCAGGATCAAAATTCAGGAATTCGGAATAGAGGATATTAATAAAATCAGCCCCGCCCATTGCTCCACCAGGATGTCCGGATTTGGACTTCTCAACCATTGCAACGGTAAGTAATCTAATGTTATCTGCGCATCTGTCTACTGTTTTCCGGTTCACACGAATACTCCTGTGGTTCAGGTTTGTTAATAAAAATTTAATCTATGAAAATAATAGATTAATCGGGTGATTATATAATAAATATTAAAAGTGCTGTCAAATAGTGTTAATCAATTTTAAAAATACTCCTATAATCCAGGTTGGCACACATTTAGTACGTTTATATTTTAATAATCTGCTGCTGATTATTGTAGTAAAGCGATTTATCCTGAAACTGAACCGGATATCTTGAACAAGCGATACAGATATCAAATTTTCAGATTTTCCAGAACTAACAAACGGCAGAAAACAGCAGTTTTTTTTTTAATTCTTTAAGTAAGTAATTCTGCCATATATCTGAAATCATTTTATCTGATGTTACAAAGTATTACACGAATACTGACAATTACTCAAGGCCTGATGAAAACGCTGCAATACCGAATACGAAATACTAATAATATTTAATAACATGATTTTAAAGGAGATAGAATGAACAGTTACAAAAAGACTGCAATAGTTACGGGCGGTGGCCAGGGAATCGGAAAAGCAATAGCCAGAACCCTTCTGGAAAACAATTTTAATGTAATACTGGCTGAAATAGATTCTGAAGCAGGACGTGAGGCCCAAGCAGAATTGAGAGATTTCGGTCCAGCAGTTTTTA
Source organism: Fibrobacter sp. (assembly GCA_012728995.1). Lineage (GTDB taxonomy): Bacteria > Fibrobacterota > Chitinivibrionia > Chitinivibrionales > Chitinispirillaceae > JAAYEB01. Next base: position 5,759 of record JAAYEB010000207.1, read on the forward strand.
TCGAAACAGATGTAAGCAGCGAAC
>JAAYEB010000208.1 GCA_012728995.1 Fibrobacter sp.
CCTGATAAAACTCAAGCAAATAACGGTTCATCCTTAATGCCATGAACCGGTCTACTGTAGACTGAAACTCCAGAAAAAGATAAATGTAAGCACTTTGCCCATCTGATTTTATCTCATAAACGATATCCGCGTGTCTTGAGTTTCCGGATACCGGTACAAACTTTGTATTAAGTTTTTTAAGTAATAGATTTTATTTCATTACTATCCTGTCCCTCGTCTCCTGACCTTTCCCTCTCTTGGTGTGAGAGGGAGACTCCAGATACAGAATGTTTGAATGAATTATATGTAAAAAGAATGAATAAAAGCTTATAGAAGGGGGACTGGGGGAAAAGAGGTCTTCGGAGCTATTCACAGGTTACCACACACCCCGGCTATTAAATTACAGTAAGGATAATATGTTGTTACGCCGAGCGCATAAGCCCCGACATTTGAAGACAAAGTCGGGACTTGATTATTATAGCCTCTATTTGTACCAGCCCGTGAGCGCAGGCGCAGCCGAACACATAACTCCGAGTGAACCGGCAATCCGGGCCATTGGCGAATTGGGATAATGGATAATGGGGAGTTGATTTAATATTGATTTTTTATCTGGTTATTTTCTGATTTTCCCTAAACAGAATTAAACACAGGTTACCACACGCCCCCAAACCGAAGTTGCAGAGCTGTAATGAACTACCGCGGGGGGGTCGTGTGCGCCCGGGGAGCTATTAAAAAATGCAAAATAAGTAATACAAATTCGAAACAAAACGATCAGGAAAATACGAAATTCGAAATAGAAACAGAGAAAAAGCATGAAAATAAGCAGAAAAAATCAAAAACCGAAATACGAAACAGGAATAGAACAATAAAGTGATGTTGTGAGCGTGTGGAAACCCGTGTCTTGATCGGGATGGTCAGAATTAACAGGATGATCAGGATAAGAAATCTGATTGTAATGAGTATTTCAGTTTATTTGATATTCTATTTTCTTAACTTGAACAAAGCATTTCAAAAGGGTAGATTCCAAAGAAATATTTTTCGAAATAATTTAAACCTCATCATCCGAAACTGGATTATCAAGGTTAGCAAGATCATCCTGACTATCCTGATCAAGACAAGTGTTTAATTCTGTGGTATCTTGTTCAAAATTGAGGGTTGGAATCCTTGTTGCAATTCAGCAATATCAGAACAATAATATGCTACCCTGCATTCCCGTATATTATAATATATGCAGGGTATAAATAATTTAAGGCAGACTATTAAACGATTGATTTTGTGGTATATAATTTGATTTGACAGTTTTTCAAGGATAAAACATGATAGCATTAAAAAATATCAGGTACGTTACTGACGAGAAGGGCCACAAAAAAAGTGTTATCCTAAAGGTAACCGATTTCGAACGTATGCAGGAAGAAATGGAAGACCTTGAGGATGCTCTGGCACTGGAAAAAGCACGCAAAGACGCTACAGGCTTCAAAAAATGGGAAGATTTCCTCAAAGAAGTCGAAATAAAAAAAGTGTGAGCATGACCTATACCGCTATAATCGAGAACAAAGCACAGAAAGAGTTTCTCAAGCTCTCGCCGCCGCATGATAATTCAGTAAAAAAGGGTATCAACGGACTGGAGAAAGAACCCAGGCCACACGGTGTCAAAAAACTGGCCGGTACAAAGAACGGTTACCGTGTTCGTATTGGTGATTACCGGATTCTATATACCATCGATGACCGCAAAAAGGTTGTCACGGTTTACCGGATCCGGCATCGCCGAGAAGTTTATCGATAATATTATCGATATCCAATCCCCCTTCAACATAACCGTCAAAGGGGATTACCACCAGTACCTATAACATTTTTTTTTGAATTTTGATCATCTTTGTCGCCGGGCGCACACAACCCCCGCATTAACAATTGAAAATTCGAAATAATTAATACGAAATTCGAAATAGAACCAGAGAAAAAGCATGAAAATAAGCAGAAAAAATCAAAAACCGAAATACGAAACAGGAATGAACAATAACTTGATATTTTGGGGGCGTGTGGAAACCTGTGTCTTGATCGAGATAGTTAGGATTAGCAAGATATACAGGATAAGAGATCAGATCATCCTGCCCATCCTTTAATCCTGACTATCCTGATCAAGACGAGTGTTTAATCCAGTGGTATCTTGTTCAAATTTAATTTTTCCTGAACAATCTTTTAAAATCCAGCCTTTTTCCACCAAAATTAATAAGAAGCCCAATTTCAAGATTATAAGCTGTTAAATAATTCAGACCTTGTGCCAGGTGCGCATCTTCAAGTTGCAGTACTGCTTTAATCTCAACCATTATTTTCTTTTCAACAAGAAAATCAACTCGCCTTGTACCAATTTGCCTTTCTTTATAGAAAATAGGTACTTCCTTTTCGCGGTAAAAACATATACCATTTTCATTTAATTCTATCGCAAGCGCCCGTTGATAAATAACCTCTTGAAAACCATTACCAAGAAAATTGTGAACATTCATAGCACATCCAATAATTTTGTGAGTTAAAGGATCTTCAATATTCATCTTTAACCATTTTTCCTGGGTTGCGCTATCAATATTTAATAAAATTATAGTTGTAATTAATATAATTATCGAATCGTAAAATGTCATGATAAGAACAGGCAGTAAGAAATCTCAATATCCTGAGTATCCTTTAATCCTGACCATCCTGATCAAGACAAGTGTTCAAAGATTAAAATATCATAATACGCAACGAAAGAGATTTATTATCCTGATATATCCTGATATATTTTCCCGGAATACATAATTATAATTCAACAATTGTTATTAAACTGGCTATCTCCTATTTTTATTATTATAAATTATATTATAATGTATTATTATTGTGTGTTTATACGCTTAAACCAAGCCAAGGATGATTGTGATTAAAAAAAGTTTTTTATACCTGGTCTGTCTCTTCAGCTCACTTTTTGCACAAGTAACAGTTTCAATCAACTCCGGTGATCCGGTCTATCCGTTTCCGCAATTTCTTCCGTATGAAAATCAATCGGGTACTTTGAACAATCTCGCTACCCATCCCGGTGAGGGGGTTACCCATGCTGAAATGGAACAAATTATCAGGGATGCCTATCAAATTATGATGAATCGGGCTGTTAAACCAGGAGGCGGAGTTGAAGGAATCGACAACATCTACTTTCAATCTAACCCTTCCTGCTCCGAAGGTGATGGATATGCACTTCTTGCGGCAGCGGCAATGGCAGACAAAGAGACGTTTGATGGCCTATGGTTATGGATACATGATAATCGGATGAATAACGTAAAAAAGTATGCTGATTGCCAGGAAGCCAGTCCCGGCTATGCATACAGCCGTTTGCCAGGCTGGACTGGATCGGGAGCAAATTCAGCCGCAGATGGAGATTTCGATATCGGTCTGGCTCTGCTTGTGGCATACCTGCAATGGGGAGAGTTTATGGGTATCACAGATGCCTGCGGTGAGCCAATCTCTTATAAATATGAAGCTATCGAATTCCTTAAAGCGTTAACGGACACAATACCCTACAATGTAAATAATAATTATGTAGTAGGCGATATCGGCCTTGACGGGTATTTTAAAGGTGGTGATTCGTGGACAGAGTTAACCGGGTGGGCAAGCGATATGGCAACCAGCGGCCTTTCCATTTTACCCGAGCATAAAGGCCCCTCAAGACAGCATATCGATTATACGGCTCCCAGCTATTTTAAAGCTTTCGCCGATTTTCTGGCACAAGAAGATTCATCGAAGTACGCCTGGAACATCTATCAATTCCGACGTGCTGAAGCCTCCTCCGATTGGCTGATGGGGCAAATCCTTCATAACGAGAAAATGATTCCTTTTGCCGGATGGGTGGATCTTGATGAAAATAATAATGCAACGTTTACTACATTCTCTGATGGTGAAGACTTTCGTCTGGCCTGGCGTACCATTCTTAATCCCATGTGGTATGGTGACCCCAATTATACATGGAATCCAGAGACTCACCAGGTACAGCAGGGAGAACCAAACAGCTTTGAAAGCGATGTAGGAAAACGCTATGCACGGTTTCTTTGGGACAGCCGTCAAGAACCCTGGAATTACTCCTGTGTTGCAAATGTCAGCGACACAATTTCTACATTCTGGGGTCCTGATATTCTAAAATATTACTACACGCCTGAAGGCGAACCTCTGGGGACATTTGCTCTAAACTGGGTCCCCGGCACCGGATCTCCTTCAGCAGTGGTTGCGCAGGATTTTGACCTGATGGCTCAATTATACCGCAACCTCGAAATAAAATGGGATGGAACAGAAGGCGGTAGATATATCACCAGCGTACCGCATTATTTCCATGGGTGGTTTCGCCTTCTGGGGATGCTGGTGCTAACGGGTAACTACCAGCGTCCAGACAAAATACAGCCGACCGCAAACATGAAGGTGTATCTGGACATCGACAGAACGTTTGCGTTCGAACGGGATACTATCACCTACACCATCGATTACCGCAATTACGGCTCGCTCGATGCACAAGATGTCACGATCAAAGACACCCTGCATCCGGATTTCGTGTACATCTCATCTACCGGTGGCGGTGTACACGATGCGGCATCAAACGTAATCACCTGGAATATCGGAACCGTTCCCGGTTTTAAGACAGCTACCGGAGTCGAACCCACCACCGGACAGGTTAGTATCAAAGTACTCATTGGCTCGGCAACCGAGAATCAATACCGAAACAGTGCATCAATAACATGCTCCAATGGCACCGGATGGACATCAAACGAGTACCCTAACAATATCAGTACGATAATGGAACGAAATCACCTGGACATTGCAAAACGTGCACTGGTAATCGATAAAAGTGCCTCCAATACACATGTCAATCCTGGAAAAGAAATTGAATTTACCATCGACTTTGAGAACACATCAGAGGCTGGATGGATTAATGGTGGACGTAAGGGAGTGCATTTTTCTTTTGCTCGAGATTCTCAAGACGGCCCCGATGATGCCCAGGCAAAGATGCAGGTCAAGCTCTTTCATGATGCTGATGAGGCATATATAGATTATGGTAATTATCGTGTTTCCTATTTTTTGTTCGATGCCGGTCTTAACTGTTATTCCGGAACTGAAAACTGTACAAACGGGTGGGTTGTCAGGCGTGGAGTCTATGAAGGTGTAGACGAAAACTTTGTCACCATTCTTCATGAAAACATCACTCCCGGTGAAGACGAAAATGGCAAATGGAACCAACGTATCATACTTCAGTTTTCCGATCCGACAAATCCTGATCGAACCATTAATCTTACGACAACCAACTATCATGTCACCTGGTATCGCGGTATCGAAGGTATGATCCATCGAGGAGGGACTTCACCTCTTCGTATGATATGGTACGTAAGTAACACTATGTATACACCCAATATCTGGAGTGATGACTGGTCTTGGGATCCGAATGCAATGGACAAAGAAGACGGAAAATACTTTCCCATCACAAACGACTGGACCGACCCGGATAATCCGGATATTCCGGTCACCACCTGGAATCCCAAGGAATGTCAAACCGCTTCACACACCGTCGATAATATTCTTGTAGAAGAATGGGACGGGTATACCTGGCGACGAGTCGCGGGTAATGGTCCGCTTCCAGGAAGAGATGCCATTAATGTAGTTATCAAAGATACAATTCCTCCAGGATTCACTTTCGACCGTTTTGAAGGAGAACCGCCTTTGGGAATTGAACCCACAATCTCCGATAACATTATCACCTGGACAATTCCAAAACTTCAGATTCAGAAAAAAGGAACTATTCGCTACATCGCAACAGCATCCGGCGCATGCCCGATGCAGGATAAAACCATAATGACAAGAGCATGGATCAGCGCGGATAAGGAATCTCCTTTTTCAGACAGCGTTGCAGTTACTGTTACCTGCGATTCTGTTGAAGCTCCCCTCCCCCCTCCTACTACAATGTACAAATACGCAGACAAAGATATTTACAGAAAAGGCGATACTATTGATTATACAATAGCCTATAAACAGACTCATGGTTCAGTATTTATCGATGCATCAGATGCAGGTGAATGGACCGATTTTCTGGGTAACGGCAAACTGGGTATCACTACAGACGGAACAATAAATTATGATATCCGCGATGCAGGTATGGTTCACAAATACTCCTACGGAGTAAATGGAACTATTGGCGGAACAATAACACCTGCTACTTATACGGAATTTTCTATTGTTGTTCGTCAAAGCGGTTCAGATTATGTTGAAATACGGTTTAAAAATGACTGGGGAGATGTTAAAATTGACTTCTATAACAACTCCAGACAGATCGGAGGCCAGCAGAATTTTTCATACACTGATTATCCGGGACCTTTTAATTTTAAAATCAAGCTTTCTGAAGATACAATAAGCTTCTGGGCAGGAGATACTTCTTCAATTACAGCACCTCTTCCCAATATACGACAAACCGGAATTGGTGTCCGTAAAGGATACGCGGGTGTAATGTCACGCAATGATCCGGGAACAACAATCAGTAACTGGTACAGTCATTTTGATGTGGCTTACGATGTAAAAATTCATGACAACCTCCCCTCAGAACTTTCTTTTATCTCTGCCGGCGGTGAAATTTCAACAGGCCATCTTGCAGGAACTCAGCTTACAGGAACAAACAGTGACGGTGTAATAGAGTGGCAGGTTGTATCCGGTGATACATATCTTGATTACAACGATTCAGTTACACTTCATATAAAAGCAATATGTGAAGATTCCCCCCGTGATTCCATTGTAAATACTGCCTTTACAAACCTTCGCGGATATCCTCAAAACCGTATCGCTGCAAGAGTCAGCTCTCCTGTTTTCATTGAAGCAGGCCCGCCTCATCATCTCGACATTATAGTTGATACAACCGCAATCAAACTGCGTGAGGATGAGCCTTTCAATACTCTCACCATGAATCAGGCAACAAGAAATTCAACAATCTATGCAGTTGTACGCGACAGCAGCGGCAACCTTATCGATTACGTTTCAGGTGCCACATGGGAAAGCCGCGACCAGACAATTGTCACTGCTGCTGGTCAATCTGATCCCACCGGATCATGCCTGGTAACCAAAACCGGTGAGGGTAAAACCATTGTTGTTGTTACGCAACAAGGTCTTCTGCCAGACTCCATAGAGATTAATGCGATCGCTCCACCACCATGGCCTGTCATAGTTTCTGCCATTATGACTGATGATAACGGAGATGTTGTTCCGGATCTGTTAAGAATCATACTTAACAATACACTCAAAGAGGATCAAAGCATAATACGTGTAATAATCGATTACAACGGAGAGGTTTACAATATCCCGTTTTCCAGCACAACTCTTGCGGATACTGTCCTTACCGTTCCGTTTTTATCAAAATCCGGTAAAGACCCTGTCCCGTCGGGAAATGTAACGGTTGTGCTGTCGGTTGATGGTTCCGAAAAACGGGAATCCGCAAAGTTTACAGACGGCGTTGGTCCTGCAATATCAACTGCATTACTGGGTGAAAATACCGGTGATGGATTTGATACACTTTCCATTGTTTTTACTGAAGAAATAATAATTTCCGGACTGACCGGCCAGACTCTTCAACTGATTTCAAAAACTACTGGTGATACTACCCCCTTAACAGTTGAAAGTATAGTCTCTTCACAAAGTAATCTAAACGTAACTGTTACTGTCTCTTCACAGGGTAGTCCCCGGCCTGCGGAACTGGATTCCCTGAGGCTCGTTCCAGGCACACTGGGAAGTATGGTCACAGATATTAACGGAAACATGGTACATCCTTTCAATATACCAGCTCCGATAATGGGTAAACCTGCTTATTTTTCAAGCGGATACTACGTAGACAGAAATGGTGATGGTATTGTAGACACACTCTTTATGCATTTCAGCAAGAAGGTAGAACTCTCAGGAATGCGGTTATCCATTTCGTGGGGTGGAGTCCGTCTCAACAAACTTTCTTCAGATCATTTTACATATGGAACAGACAGTTCCATTGTAGCGGTATCTCTTCCGGATACTTTTAAAACAAGTGCAGGAGTCAAGACCTCTGGAGGCATGTACCCACTAATCGAGTTTGATCTTTTCCCGGATGATTCCCGCAGTGGAGAAATAGCAGACAGTGCTGCAGCAGTTATTCTGGATGCTTCATTTACAGCAGGGGTCTCTTTGGATGAATTATCAGATAAGCCTGATACTCTCAGGGTTACATTCTCTGAAGACGTTACAGTCGAATCACCTGTTAATCCGTTTCTCTTTAACAGAAACGGTACTACTCCTTATACACTTAATCTGGAGTTTATTTCCAGTACGAGAAATGAAGCTTTATTTCTTGTTAAAGGCTTTAATGGGGTAGATTATCCCTTAAGCAGTGACAGTATCTGGATTAATCCCTTTTCAACAGTCAAAGATTTAAACAATATATACCAGAATAACCCATCCAATAGAAGAGCAGCTCTTACTGTTCAGAAACCGGATATTGTATGGGATGTGATTGTCGCTCCCAACCCCTATTGTCCAGATAATGAAACAGGGAATGTAAACGGAGTCAGGATAAGAATTGTGACTCAATCCAATACCAGACTCCCAATCGTTCTTCATGAGGCATATTTAGATCTGTATGATGCAGTTGGTAACAGGGTTTTAAGGAACGGTAAATTTTTAAAAACTCAGGATGGAATTGAATATGTCTGGGACGGAACAAATAAACGTGGTCGTAAAGTCGGTTCCGGAACATATCTGGGGATTATTTCTGTTAATGATGAAGGTTATAAAGGGAAAAAGAGGGTTAAAATAGGTATCAGGTGGAAATAGCAATTATGAATTATGAATGGTGAATTGTGAATTGTGAATTGTGAACTAACTCCAATGCTCCATTATGCGTGATTTAATGATTTTTTACCTCGACTGGGCTCGGCAATCGTGCCTCGATCCGGCTCGGTAACCTGATTTAAATCAACAATTTTTTACACGAACGATCTCCGAGCATAGTCGAGGAAACAGGCGTGTTGTAAAAGTGCAATTATCTCCTTTTTGAAGATCCATATTTACAAAGCATTTTTTCGTATCTTGAAGCCTGATAACCATGTGGGTGTTTCTCAAGATAGTCGGTCATAAGATCGAATGTTTTTTCTTTTTCACCAAGTTCAAAATACGCTTCAATAAGATAATGATGTTGCATCTGCCTGTAATATCCATCGGGAAATTCTGAAAAGTACCTGTTAATCTGTTTAATTGCCTCATTTACCCTTTTTAGTTCATAAAGTAATATGCGGCTTGAGATATGCATCGCTGTTTCTGCCTTTTTATCACGCTTTTTTAAATCTATAGCTTTTTGATAGTACAAAAAGGCATTTTCGAACTGTTTTAACCGGTTGTAACAGTCTGCAGTAAGAAGATATGCTTCAAACATATTGTCATTTCGCGACCGACCATAACGGTCGAGAATATCCAGTGCTGCATGAAGCATTCCTTTACGGTAGAATTTAACAGCCATATTATATAAAGAATCGCTTTGATTCCTGTTATCGAAATAGTTTTCAGGTAATAATCCGTTTTCCTTTATGCCGTTATCATTTAAATCACAGTGAACTCCTGATGCATTATCGGGAAAATCCAGAAACAGTGTACCAATGCTGTCTTCTGTAATTTTGGACATACTTTTTACAACAGCATTGCTCCTGTTTTTTATCAATGCATACTGCCCGGCTTCAAGACCGATCAGTTCATCCGGATTATCTGTTCCTATATTAACAGATCCTTCAATAACAGCTACGTGAAAAATATCGGGATCCTTTCTTATAATGAATTTTGTTCCTGATGTCAACAGTCTGTACTGGTCGCAACTCACCATGATTGTATCGTATTCACCTGGTATCGCTGCAATCAAAACAGTCCCTTCGATCAGCTTCAAATAAACACTTCGATTTGAAACATTAACCTGTTCGAGTTGCGCGTTTTTGGATTTTACTGCACAACCGTTATTAAGCCAATAAAAAGAGCTTTTGGATAAATCTTGTACAGTCAAAACGGATTCGGTTTTTGTTTCCTGTGCGTCTGTATATTTATTCGGAACAGAACTTTTTTTGGAAAAATTAATCACCATAACTGCAATTATAAATACTACTGCTACCGACGCCATAGGAAATGCTGTTACAGCAAAAACCTTTTTTCTCCTGGAGGTACATTCTCGCTCCAAACATTTTTCGTCCTGTGAATTAAAAGCATTATTTATATAAGCCTGAATCTGCTGTTGAGTATATTGGGGTATATCGGTTTTCAAAGAATCTGTACAGCTTTTACTTTTCCTGAGCGATTCAAGATAGTTTGCACATCTGCTGCATGTTTTCACATGTTCCATTATGTCAGCGCACTCTTTTTCATTCAGCAAATCATCGACAAAAAGGCACAGCTTTCTTGTATATTTACGACAGGCTAAACGCATTCAATAATACCTTTCTTATGTAAATGATTCGTGATATTTTTTCTCGCCTTGAAAAGTGCAGTTTTTACGGCATTTTCATTCACATTCAATGTTTCTGCAATTTGTGCGACACTCATCTCTGCGAAATAGTACAACGATACACACTCCTTTTGCCTGGAAGCGAGTGATGCAACTGTATTCAGAACATGCTTTCTTATTTCATTCTGTTCGTAACCTGCATAAATATTATCGTTGTCACCTGCAATCTCATCCGGCATTGTTTCAGCACAACACTGTTTCTCTTTTTTCAATAGTTTCAATGCAGTATTGACTGCAACCCGGTAGAGCCAGGTTGAAAACCGTGATTTACCTTTAAATGAACCAATTTTCAAAATAACCTGCTTGACTACTTCCTGGAACATGTCTTCTCTCAGTTGTTTATTATAACTCATCCTTGCAGCAACCTGCGCTATCAGATCTCCATGAATGACAAGTAACAACCTGACAGCTTCACGATCATTTCGTTTGCATCTTTCGATCAGCTCAGTTTCTGATATTGCTTCGTTAGTAAAACTCACTTTATATCCGGTATAAATTTAAATTACAAGAGATTACTGTGTAATTAATTTGAAAACAGCCGCCATCCCTTATTGCGCATATGCAGAAAAACACTGTATAGTCTCCGGTAATATACAATTTTAAAGGCTTCAAACCAGCAAATCCATATAAAAATTTTTAATGCCCGGATTTTAACACTTACGCCCTGAATAAAGTACCCACCCTTCTGTTCACAAATCTTTTTGGGGCAAGTATGATCGGGAATAATTCCCTGTTTCTTACTTATCTGAAAGATAAATCATATAATCATTACAGCTTATTCCAGCATTTTGATCAAATTTAAATCCCTTAATAAAAATATTCAGATAATTATAAGGTAACCTGTTATATCCCATCCGGGTCTAAACTTATATAGACTAATAAATAAAAGGAGTAGTGATGGTAATAACCAGCCTGAAAAAAGTGGTTTTTTTGATAATATCTCTCGTTTTTTCATTAATTGCAGAAGATACATTATGGGAAATAACCGAAACCGCAGACAGTAATCAACTGCTAATCAGTATCAGGAACAATGAAAATGAAAAATGTGAAATTACAGTTAATATCAAAAATGGTATTACTCCGGAATCTTCTGAATTCAAATCTTCTTCAAGAAAAAACAGAACTGGCAGTGCTGCAGAATTAAGATATTACTGGAATGATCTTCGTGGCCAGCACGCTGTATGGGAATACCTTTATTTAAAAAACAGATTAAACAAATTAGAACTTTCTTCAAAAAGCATTATTCCACAAAATTTCTTTGGACAAACGGTTGCATGTATCACAAACAGCGATAAAACATATATCGGTCGATTGACAAATGTCACATGTAATCCTTCCTGGTTTGCACTGGAAATGGAAAATGCACTGGAACCGGTTAAATTCTATTTGCCTGTAATAAAAGAGATACTATACACAACAAATTGAGATAGTCTGTTTCATACATATTTTAGCAAAAGGGTTTAATATGTTAAAAAAATTCTTGTTTGCAGCAGCTTTTCTGGCCCTGTTTTCATCATTTGTATTCTCACAGCAACGTCGTGAAATGTATCCCCCATGGCCACCATCAAGTCTGGCAAATTCGTGGGAAATCACAAAAGAACAGAACAAGCTGATATTAACAAGCTTTTTTCCCTACGGAGCAGTTGACAGAAAGATCACCCTGGTCATGGGTAACACAAACAGCACCCCATCTTCAGGTTTTGCAATCTATCCAATGGACTTCAGACGTGACCTCAAAGATGGTGAAATTAATTATTTCTGGGAATATGCAGGAGCAAAAGAAGCTGTTGCCCGATATCACCATCAATAATCTCTAACCCCTGAACGACCACAGTCACAACTGTGGTCGTAATCCTGAACCAATAACCGATTCATGGCATTTCATTTGCATTTTATCCGGTTAAAAGCGAAAGTGAATATTCCAGCTCAGGAACGAGTGAATGACTCGAAATGCGTTATTTTTGTTTATAATTTATATAGTTTACCTCCTTTTTTCATTTCACAACCATTTTTTTACACTAAAAATAACTGAACTGACAATTGTTGCTGTTGCATGGACAATATTCCTTTTTGTCTGGAACTCACGGCTTTTCCTTGAGAATCATTTCCTCTTTTTTCTAGGTATAAGCAGTCTTTTTACCGGATCAATGCATCTTTTTCATATACTTGACACTGATACAAACATGATTCTGCCTGAAAACACTAACCAGTTCAGGTCACACATTTTGTCACTGGCTCTTTTTGCTGAAAGCAGTTCTCTTGTGACTGCGTTTCTTTTTATAAAAAGAAAACTCCCCCTTAAAACTGTTTTAGTTACATATTCTATTCTGCATATCTTTCTTTTGAACATAATAATCAAAAATTATTTTGATATCCATTTTTTTCGTTTAAAACTATTAACACCATTGTTACTGGTTTCTGTTATTTTTTTTCTTTACCGTTTTAATATCTCTCCAGATAAAAAGTTAGTAAAGTTTTTGACAATTTCTGTCGTATTCAATTTGTTGTGCTGTTTACTTATAAATGTTAACGGAACAATTCCATTGTTAGAATTTACAACAGATTTCTTTCATCTGGTTTCGTGGTTTTTTCTATACAAGGCAATTATTACAACCGTATTTACCGATCCCAGCCGGATGCTTTTCGGCAATCTCAAGGAAGTGAAAGAATCTGAAAGTGAAGCCAGAAAAAAAGCCGAAACACGGGCAGCAGAACTGGATGCACTAAGAGACAATTTAACCGACATGTTATCGGAACACAACTGCGACAGACTTCTTGAAACCATTCTTTTTCGTGCAGTATCACTTTTAAATGCATCAGGTGGTGAGCTTGGTCTATACAACAGCGAAAACCATGATCTTGTAATCGCTGCAAGCTGCCACAGTTTTACCACAAAAGGTTCCCGTTTACCATTAGGTAAAGGTCTCATGGGCACGGTCGCATCAGGCGGCAAACCGATTATTGTCAACAGTCAGGGGCTGGGTGAAGCATATCCTCCATTATACCCCCACGACAAATGGCATAGTCTCATGGCTTCTCCGCTTATTGCCGGAGGTAATCTTGTCGGCGTAATAACAATCAGGGAAAACAACCCCCTAAAAGAGTTTACAAAGCACGATCTGGACCTGTTTACGATGTTTGCACAACAGGCTGCATTGGCTATCCGCAACATTCAGCTTCTTGAAGATGCCAGGAGAAAAGCAGAAACCGATTCTCTTACCGGTTTATTCAATCACCGTCATTTCTTTGAACTCGCAAACCAGGAAATAACCCGTGCATCAAGATACAATCATCCACTTACGGCAATCATGTTTGACATCGATCATTTCAAAAAGGTTAATGACACCTGGGGTCACACAACCGGAGACATAATTCTTGTCTCCATCTCGAAAATTACCCGTCAAATGTTCAGAAATATCGACATTGTGGCAAGATATGGTGGTGAAGAGTTTTCGGTTCTGTTACCCGAAACGCCTCTTGACACTGCTCATGATGCAGCAGAGAGGCTTCGTGAAACAATAGCTTCAACCGTTATTTACAGCCAGAGTAATCCAGTCTCTGTAACTGTCAGTCTTGGTCTTGCAGGAATTGACAACAGCCAATCAGTCAAGGATCTAATAGACCGGGCAGATAAAGCATTGTATACGGCAAAAAACAGCGGGAGAAATAAATCTGTTGTCTGGAATCCGGAAGAATTCAATATTAAGAATTAAATCTTACCTGAATGGAGACAAGTAATTCACGATTAGCTGCATAGCGGCAATGGGCAGAAAAGGTTTTTGGCTGTGAAGGTAATTATGAATTATGAATTATGAATTATGAATGGTGAATGGTGAATGGTGAATGAAGAAAAAAAACTACAATCGTTGTCGTTATCGTTATCGTTATCCTATAACTAACATATTAAGCGTTCTGGATCTGATTCTAAATACCAATGTACGCGAAAAAGACTCGCGTAAAGGAATCGTTAATATTCAGGTCATACATACTACGTTTAGAATCGTATCTGCAACAACATAAAAAAGATACATGTTATTATGGTTGCCCCAGCACACTATAACTTTTATAATATTTTCTGGCTCGCCGGGCGCACACGACCCCCGCGACAGTGCATTTCAGCTTTGCAACTTACGGTTTGGGGGCGTGTGGCAACCTGTGTATAACTCCAGAACAGGGAAATCAGAAAAGAATAATAAATAATCAGATAAAATTCACAATCTATAAGAATGTACATTTATTCACACGTATGCCGCCGGACATAGTCGAGAAGACGATTATTAATATCAAACGAATTCTCTCACGCAAACGTTCCCTGAGCAGGAGCGGGGGGGGCGATTTATGTTATGATTACAACAATGAGAACGATTACGATTACGACAACGACAACGACAACGGGGCTATTTCACATAAGTACTCTGCTTAACTATAATACGATTAAGAATCTTTCTGTTTGAGTTCATATAATCTGCCTTTAACAACCTTCCACTCAGATCATAAAAAGCAGATGAATGTATATCAATATGCCTGATTGAAATAATTGTTGATGGCTTATTATGGTGGCCTGTATTATCGAACAGTTTTCTGTTTTTGACAGGTGATCCTGAATCAATCAACTGTACTGTACCCATAAAAGAAGGATTTTGGTAAGTATTGTCCTGTGTACTGTGCCAGGCAATTTTTGTATCCCGAACTCCCGAAACATCCGAATCATTTATATGAAGATCAAAACCGATAAAACTGTTTTCTTCAACAGTCACGCCCATTAAACTCCACGGAATTTTTGCCTCAAGTACATATCCGCTTTCAACTTCTACCATAATATATTCAATACCATCAATTGCATTATGCTTTGTTTCTTCGGGAGTGATACTGTTCCAACTGAAACGGAACTGGAAATCATTTTCACCATATGTTTCGTTTTTTGAGTTGTCTGCATCAATATAAAACTCCACAGCATCATCCTGCCATGTTAATTCTCCACCCGATTGCAGAGATTCATCTGTAACATTCACAAACATATACAATGCAGTTTCATCCCATAAACCTTTAAATCCTGCGCTGAAATCATCCTGGGAAACAGGTGTACCAATAATTGTTTTATCCACATTTTCGACAGCAACTGATTTGAATATTTCATCCTCCATACCATCTATTATTATGTTCTGATTGGTTTTTTGAAACTTAAATCCCTCAAAAGCCTTTACAGAAAGTTCTGCATTTTCGCTTTGTACAGTCCCCTTTGAATTGAACACTTCCACAAAAAATTCAGCTCCGTTATCACTTATGGATACATTGGGTATAATCAGTGTTTTACCTGTTGCACCGTTAATATCTGCTCCGTTCTTTTTCCATTGGTACTGAATCATTGACCCTCTCGCGTTTACTTCAAAAACCGCTTTATCCCCTTCATTGACTGTAACCGATGCAGGATGGGTGATAATTACCGGAGCGGCAGTATCACTCCCGGCAGGTTCATAAACCCTTACATAATCAACTATCATTTGTGATAATTGAAAATCCGGATCTATACCCTGTGCTCCGCCCCAGTCGCCTCCGAAAGCGATATTCAGTAACAGGTGAAACCGTTTATCAAAAGGCCACTGGGCTGAAGTTTCATTTTCGTTTTCAAAGATAAAATATTTCTGGTCGTCAACATAACCTTCAATTCTATCCGGATACCATTCTACTGCATAGACATGATATTTTGTAAAACAATCATTGACAATTGTATTATTGCCGACCTGAGTTCCTTTGGTATGATTATACGCTTCAGTGTGTACTGTTGAATGAACGATTCCGGGATCGTATCCGACATGTTCCATAATATCGATTTCACCGCTGTTTGGCCAGTCTCCATATTCCCAGTCTGTCGGAAGCATCCAGATTGCAGGCCATGTTCCTTTACCGGAGGGCAGTTTTGCTTTTACCTCGATTCTGCCATATAACCAGTCTCCTTTATTTTTAGTAACCATACGAGCAGATGTATACTCTTTGTTTTCATAATCCTCTTTTCTGACTTCGATAATCAGCACACTGTCTTCGACTCTGGCATTTTCAGTTCTGTTGGTATAATACTGCAGTTCATTGTTACCCCATCCATGCCCGCCAATATCATAAGACCACTTATCGGGATCCGGTGCTCCATTGTACTCAAATTCATCAGCCCACACCAGTCTCCATTGGTCCTGGGCAAATATTTTACCGGCACTTAACAGAAATAAAACTGTAAGATATTTTAAACAAAAACAGCAACCTGAATTTTCCCTTTTTATCTGGCGCATAATTTATCCTTTTATATTTGTCCTGATACTTATATCAATATAACTATTTACCATAATAATTTTACAACGTTATGCAACCTAACCGTTATTAACCATTTTTCTTCAAGGATCATCCCGGCAATTTAAAATTTGGATCGTCGGGCACACACGCCCAACGTAAATAATAATGCTTTTTATGATACTTTTCATGTTCGCCGAGCGCACACGTCCCACGCGGTAATGCATTGCCGCCCTGTAAATTCCTCTTGTGGGCGTGTGGAACCCTGTGAATAATTCCGGTTTACAGGAAAATTCAGAAAAAAAACAATCAGAAATAATCTAATAAACCAATAAATTTCGAAAAAGAATCATAGGAATAAAGGACTCAATCAGATAAAAATATTTGAAATCAATAACGAAATTCGAAACAGTATAATCTGAAGCGATCAGAATTGATCAGACTCAAATCCCGACCTGTCCATTTTGCTAAAATTTTAACAATCAAGAATTTAAATGATACATAATCCTGGTTTATAAAATTATAATTTGAATTATTGGTAGTTGTTTGAAAATTTAATTTTTGTTGGGATTGGAATTGAATTTTTGACCTCTTGCCTTAGTCACACTTCTCGCATCAATGTTCATTGATCACTGAGTACTGACCCTCTCGATTCACCAAGGGCCCGAACTGCCGGTTTCGACTAACAGATCGGGTGTTGATAACAAACTTATGCCTGCGATTCAATATCCTAATTGCCGTAGTTTGGTAAGGTAGGTATCTACATCAAATTCATTTTCCTGGTTTAACACTTTTCTGACAACAAGCATTACCATAAACGCGGTTGTTCCCCAAATTACAGCACGAATAAATGCAATCATATTACCTCCATTCTGATCTCTATTGTATTATTCTGATTTATGAAAGTCAATATTATAAGTAATGAAAAACATTCAGTTCACCTGCCATATGATTTAATGACAGTGGCCATACTTATCACACAAGAAAATTGAAGACCTGAAACAAATATTTAAACCTGTTGATCGTATTAGAATAGTATCATTTATTTTTATACCGCTTTTACCTTTCGTTTCACAGGATAATGAAAATGTACACAAAAAAATTCAATAAAATAGCTCAGCCTGTTATATTTTTAATCATTTTTCTCTTTTTAATGAGTATAACGGCTCCGGTATTGCAGTACCTGTAAGGAACTTGCTTGCGGCGGCCCAACCTGGACAATTTGATTTTTTGAACATCTTGGTCGAGTAGACCAAGAAATTTCACCTTCAGCCACTCACGGAACCGTACTTGAATCTCTCAATTCATACGGCTCTTATTGTCCATATTGGCCCATACCTCAGTTTGTCCTATACACAAAATAGCCTGGGATCTGTTTTGCAGATCCTTTTGAGCCAATCAAAACCACCTCCATCACAAAGAGAGTTAGCAGGACATACTGCGCGCCCGGCAACCAAAATGTTCAAGATATAAAGTTACCGGGCCGGGTGCCCGGGGTATGCAAACAGAAGCCCTCAACTGTTGGTAAGATTTACAAAATAGCACATATTTCGCTCGGCAATCATGAAAATCGATATATTATTCTCAACAAATAACATAAAAATCTCTACGGCCAGTCGATATTTTCAAACATCAGCAATTCGTTTTCTTCAACACCTGCCGAATCTGCAGATAAAGAATCAACTGTCAGCGAATCAAGAGTAAACTTGCTGTTATAATTGCTGCAGTCCTCATCAGCAGGAGTAACCCTCCTTAAATAGCTTTCATACCTGGAGAAATAACCATTCTCAACACCAATACCAGCCTTTTTAAGAAGCCCGGTTGTAAGAAACTTATGAAGAGTCTTTCCATCACGCGGACCGGTAAATTTCGTATTGCACTCTCCGATACACGCTACAGTTATATCACGGGTGTCGGGATCTCCCTCACCCGAGAGTTTCGACAGGTCAACTCTCAGAACTGCATTCCATAAACCATAATTAGTCCTCTTTTTACTTGATGAACTTACATTAAATGGACGGATTACATCATCTGTTGTACCACTCTTTGCAAAATTGGACATAGGCCCGGTTATTTCATACGCAAACTCATTATAACTGTTTTCCCAGTAAACAGGATCAAACGGATCAACAACATACGGTATATCAAACCTCTCAAGTCCATCCCATTTGTTGGAAACAAGCCTTTTATGTAAACCCAGTAATGTCGGCCTTATATTGTTGATATCCATAAAAGGATGATACCGTTTTACAGTATCGTCAAGAGCGACTTCACTTTCATTCAAAACGATATTTTTTATAACCAGTGACGGGTGCCGGGCCGGTTTCTCAATCAGGTCATTATTATACAGAATGTTGAAAATATGCATCTGTTCATACAGACTCATTTCAAGAGTTCCAAGTGCAACCGAATACATACTGTCCGAAACCGGCATTCTTTTCCCGTAAGAAAGCATAGTATCTACATCAACCCCGACAATACGACAAAGTTCTTTATATGCCCTCACACCAGTAACCTCTTTTAAATGTAAAGAGTCTTTGATCCGTGAAAAAGCACCTACCCGGTAGAAATACTGAACCAGCGGGAAAGCTTCGGGAATGATATCACCATTCTCGTCAAATAACCTTTGATTCAGACGATAAGCGGTCTCAACAGCAAGAATATTATTTGAAGCATTAAGATGGTCAAACAGATACTGACACCCGTCAAAAACATAATTATGATTGTGTACCGGATATCCTTTGCCCCGCACAGCACTGTTTTTGTAAATCACCCCTATCAATTTATTACGGTTATAATTTAATTCTCTCTTCCAGGGAACATCATCAGGAACAGCTATCTCGTCTGTCCATTTTGAATATGGTTTGAAGATCCGCAGATCAAAGTTCAGAGCGTTAAAGATTGGTTTTGCTGTAGAAGATCCGTTAGGTATACGGTTTCTTAAAAGGCATGCCAGTCTGGACCCCAGACGATCTTTTGAGTAATACGCAAGCAATTCACCAGTTTTCGAGTCCATGATACTATACGCGTAATACTGTCCATTAACAATTACAGGACGTTTTTCATAATAAAAGCAGCTTCTTCGGTACTCATTTTTTCCAGTTTTTTTGTACCTGATATTAACAATAACAGTATCGCCCGGATTAAGGCTGGTTATGTAAGCACTGTTGGGTTCACTGAAATCAACCGGTTTTTTCAATATCCTTACAGCCCTGATTGTATCACGTAAAGGAGTTTCCGATATGACAGTTTCTCCCCTGCTTCCGATACGTACTTCATCAATAATGGTTGTATCCGGTCCATATCCACGGGAATCAACAAGCTTCTGAAGAGTCTGCTGCAGTGGTAAATCTATAGTAAGCTGAATCCTGAGATTACCTTTTTTCCGGATCAATGAGTTTGGATCAATAATATCCATCTGTTCAAGCTGCTGCGGACCAGACCCTTTCTTTTCCAGTGTTAAAAGCCAGAAATCATTTGCAAGATCAACCAGTGGTCCATATTCTCCCTGAAAAACACGTGGTTTCTGAAACTGCAGTTCGCTTACTTCCTCCAGAACTTCACGCTGCTTCTTCTCATCCCATCCCAGTGCTTCAGACATCCTTGGCATATCAACTTTGCACTGATTTACAATTTTGGATTTTATATTCCTCCCCCACTTAACCATTCTGGCAAGATAAATACACTCTGCATCAGAAAGTCCCCCGAGTTCCTTGTTAAAAAGGCCTTTGGCAATATCCTTGAAGCCTATCATTCCATAATCACTTGTAACACAATGGTTAAGGTACACTTCAAGTATGTCATCTGCTCCATAAAGCTTTCGCAATGCAACAGCAATGCGAAGCTCTCGAATTTTCCGGTCTACAGAACGACTAACCTGTCTCATCCCGTACTCATCAAGCCTGGAAATAAACAGTTTTGCAACCTGCTGAGTAATTGTTGAAGTCCCCCGCGGTGGCGATTTTTTAAATGTAAAAACAGCATTCCATACAGACTGTAAAGCAGCACGAACAAAGCTTTTAAATTCAAAACCAAGATGATTCTTTCTGAAATTTCCATCTTCAGAAGCAATCAGGGCAGTGATTAAAACAGGCGGGAATTCACTTATTGATGCTCTCGAATGATCTGTTTTGATTCGGGATAAAGGCCTCTCTTTGCGATCCACAATCTCAATAATACTGGAATACTCTTTGACCTGACGTAATTGATCAATAATTGAAAGTGACGGATAATCAGCCAGAACAATTCCATCTACTACCTGTACCGTATCTTCATCTTCCTGAGCCTCAGAATCACTTCCGTTATTCATAATCCTGGATGCTTCCATGGCCATGGCCCGATCCACAAGTACATCCTGCCACCCCGCTCCATACTGTTTTGAAAGCAAACCACGGTTTTCCAGATCCACAAGCTTGTTACCCCAATGCTCAAAATACCTGTTAAAAGCAAATCGGGCCAGTAGATATCCCGGATACACACTTACAATCAGCACCAGAACCGATACAGAAAGTATTATCAGCCATTTTTTGGAAAACCATTTTTTTATCATTCAAAACTCCATATACCAGGTATAAAAGATGAAGTGGAGCAGGTTTTTATGCAGATTTCTAAACAGCAAAACCTTATTCATTTTGAATATCAGGTTTGTATATCTTCGATCTAATATGCTATTTTTAAATTTCGACCTGAATTAAAGGATTTTTCCAGATACACCTGGCCGAAAGATGTTCAAAAAACCTGACGCGTAAAAAATTATAGTAATGTTGCCGCCACATGCGAGACAAAATATTTTTTGCAGCAGATTTCAATAAACAGGTTTTATCTGGAATATAAAAAAATATCATATTACGGTTTTATCCAGGTTTATCAGCTATTTAAACATCTGCTGTTATGATAAAACTACTTTTTTATTTCTGTTCATTCAAGCAAACCTGACCATGGCTGGACAACTGAACTGCCTGCAGCTATTTTAGGGGTGCTATCGGGAGAAAATAATGAATAAATATTTGTTAACATTATCCGTTTTATCTGCTTTTTTAATCGGCTGCACACCACCATCAACTGTTGTTAAAGCACCACAACAAAAAGAATCATCTTATCCTGTTATGGTAGAGAAAAATGATACGCTTTCTTATATTGTAGAATTTCCTGATGAAAAGAAACGGATGGAATTTGTTGAATCATTCGAGAATTTCATGAGAAATTATCCTTATGCGGGTATACTCAAGAGTATGGACAACAAGTTTGTTCATATTAAGATTCACCCAACCGACAGTATGGAGATTGTTTTGCCCGAATCCCTTGCAATAATCAAACAGCCTCAATTTACTGAAAGTCTCATAGAAGGTCACACTGATTCAATTACAGATTCTTTGATTGCTGAAACAGACACATTTTCACCTGAATTTGGTGGTTCGGTACGCCTGTACATTTCACGTTCCGGCATAACCCCACCCTTTTCCCTTCTTACCTCAGTTTACCCCTTCTCCCAGAAAGATACTACTGATACAATCCCACAAAATGTCCTATCAGATGATTCAATATCAGGCATAAAACCGGTTTTTAAAATTGTCAGTTCCTCTCCGGGAAGAGTAATTCTAAAACTCCAAAAAGGGCTGAAAAACGCAAATGGGAGATCACTGTCTGCACTTGATGTCATAAATGCATGGACTGGTTTTGTCAAGGCTCATCCTGTTGAAGGCCTGGCACTGTTTCGGCATGTTGATGGTATCAAGGAGTTTATTCGGGGGAATGAAGCGATAATCAAAGGTTTCGGAGCCACAGATCAGGAAACTGTTATCCTTAAAATGGTTCAGCAAGATAATGAGGCGGTAGAAAGACTGAAAACTCACAGGCTTCTTGTGCAATCGTTAAAACTTGGTGTGTATTACATCGAAAAATCAAATGATCGCGAACAATACCTTTTATCGAACCCGCTTCTACAAGGAAAAGAAGCTTTTCTGGAGCAATTGACATTGTATACCGGTGGTGATGACAATCCGATACTCTCTTTCTCACTTAATAAATATGATGCCGTAACGGTTTCCACAGTTAATGATTTGTCATACGCAAAGACGAATCTGCTTGACAATGCTTCTCTTGTCGCACTGCCATCCGAAAGATACTTTATATCCTGTCCGGTTTCAGATATCGAAATACGTAAATACATTTCGTCAAACGTTAATCCCGCAGATATCCTCAGTTCATTTGTCAAAGAGGAAGGCAGTGTAATCAGCCGGATATGCGATACTCTACATGAAAACCTGCCAAACAATACAACAGAGCTGCAAAAAATACCGTATATTTCAAAACCTCTGAGGATTCTTTATCGTAGTGATGACCGTACATCGAGAATTATTGCCGAGAAACTTCTTGCGGATCTTTCTGCAGACCAGATTACTTCAAAACTTGTTGGCACAGACATATCCGGATATGAAAAATCAATTGCATCCGGTAATTGCGATATCATCGTAGGATGGATATCACAATCTGTTATCAGCGACAGAAGCGAACAGCTTCGACTCGCAGCTATCTGGTTTGGTGATGAAACCGACGAGCAGGTGCGAATCAGGGAATACAGGGAAATACCCATGTTTGAGCTTAACAGGTACCTTCTTGTCCGTAAAAATATAAATCTCTACAAAGAGTCGATAACCGGAATCTATATGCACTCTGATAAAATAGAACCACATGATCTGAAACTGTTAAACGAAAACTGAAAAAGCTCCATCAGCTTTAAGTCGAAGGGTTCAAAAGCTTTAGTCAACCTGAAACCGATTTATATAACCAATACCGTTTTCAGGCAGTGGCAATTAAACTTTTGGTTTCAACCTGAAAATGCTTTCTATTACACTGGTAACAGCAACTCAGTGACGTTTCATGTTCTGCCAGGTTTTTCGGGATTTAAGAAGTGTTCCGGGCTTCAACATAGCCAGTGCTTCGTTGTCACCACCCAGATTTGTCAAAACGATACGTGAATACACACTCCTTCCGTCATGCGCACTACGAAGCACGGCAGCAACTTTTCCAGACAACTGCAATGCATTCATAAATTCAGGAAGGTCAAGCTGAATTATAAGGGTACTCCATGGAGGTATTCTGAAAAATGAAGAGATATGAATTTCCGGTTCACCACACACAGTCCTGTACAATGTCAATAATCCGTTTCCGGTAACAGATCCATCGGGAGTCATGATATAAACAGGTATATCGAGTAATAATGAACTGTTTTTGTGTAATATTCCCCTTACGGAATATACTTTTACAGGCTGTTTGCGTCCTTTTACTATTGCTGGCTCCAGCTCTATTGCAACACATTTATCCTTTATTGGCTCATAGGTTTCTGAAGATATCAGTACCTGCCATCTGCTTGCCAGAGCCTCAATTCTCTGGGCAAGATTGATATTGTCCCCTATTACAGTGTATTCCATTCGGTCTGAACCACCGATATTTCCACCGGCAAACTCTCCTGTATTACACCCGATTCCAAGAAAAACCGGTTTCTGCCCCTCATTCTCCAGATCCAGATCAAATGAGAAAACTGCATTCTGAAGCTCCAGTCCGGTTCGCACCGCATTTTCTTCAGCAGAATTATCGGGATACATGACATTCCAGAACGCCATCACCATATCTCCGCCGAATTTATGAAGAGTTCCGCGGTTTCCGGTTATTATTTCAGTAACAACCGAATAATAATTGTTAAGTTTTTCAAAAACCTCAACAGCCGCAAGGTTTTCTGCCATACTTGTAAACCCGACTATATCACAGAAAAGAATCGTACCCCGTTTTTTTTCTCCATGAAGGTGAAAAGGTACTGTCCCATCAAGTATACCTTCAACAATATCTTTTGACAAATACCTTGAAAGTAATGTTCTTTTTTTCGACTCCTTCTCAACAGTTGTAAAAAGTTCGGAGTTTTTGATTGCAACAGCGGCCTGTGAAGCGATTCCGGTCAACATAAGAAGGTCATCTGAAACAAAGGCATGTCGTCCAGACATGGTATCCACACCTATTACCCCCAAAAGATCTTCTTTGCACAATAATGGAGCACACATTAGAGAACGGATAGAAAGGTCAACAACGGAACGCTGTTCTGCAAAACGTTTATCACTCTGCGCATCGGAAAGAAGGATTGACTGCTTTTGCCCGGTTACAGTGTTTATAACTGTGCGGCTTACAGGGAATTCATCGTTTTGTTCTGTTTCAAAACGTTTTCGTGCTGCAAATGGTTTAATCTGTCCGTCATTTAAATCCCGCAACATGACAAATGCCCTGTCAGCATGCGGAAAAATATCAAATATTCCCGACATTATATGCTCAACCAGAGTTTGCGGTTTACGAACGGCTCCCAGATCAACAGATATTTTTACCATTGCCCCAAGCCGCTTTACTGTTTCTGCAAGCATATCGGGCCGCAGATCTTCTGAATTGATCAGATTCACCCTTGATGCATCAATTGTGGCATTTACACGCGAATCACTTTTATCGCCCGAAGTCATTACAATGGAAAGTGATGTACCTTTTTTTTGACTTGTAATATCAATATCAGGTTCGTTTTTATACCTGATTTTGGAAGAGCCGGGTGGTTCATCACCCTGGGCATGAAAAATGATACGGCTGCTGCCGATAGTAATCTCATCTGAATCGTAAAGAGGGCGTGGTACGAGTTTGTGAAGAAGCGTGTCGTTTACAATTGATCCGTTTGAAGATCCCAGATCCACCAGAGCGTAATATTTATCTTTGTTCCAGATTTCAGCATGCATTCTACTTACACTGGAATCATTCAGACAAAGACCGTTTGCAG
>JAAYEB010000024.1 GCA_012728995.1 Fibrobacter sp.
GATGCACCACCTTTGCGTTTAGCCTTGAATTCTGTGCAGTTCTGTTTCATTTTACAATTGAAACAAGATGCGTCTTTATTTCTGTTGAGGTGAGAAAATCCCTTTTTTTCCAGATTCTCATCTTTCCGTTTTAACTCCTCTGCAGAAGCCAAAGATCTGTTTTTTGAGACAAATCGTTCGTGATCATAAGAATAATTCATAAGTAATCCTTTTAAGAAGTGTTAAGCTGCTTATTTAATGTTTCAAAAAAGAACGATTTCAATTATATACCTTCGCCCATTTTTCCGGCAATTACAACATTATTGGTTTTAAAGTAAATTCATTTCTGGATTTCCTGATTTTATAGATCACCAGGTCTTCATTCTGGTTAAAAATATAACTATATCCTTTATTAAAAACTAACCCTAAAACCCCTAAAAACGAAAATAGGAATAAAAAAACTGTAGGTTCAGTTGCCCTGATATCAGGATGCATTGGATGGGCGTTGTGTTTTTCTTGGATCAGTTTTCGACCTTTTTATCCCGGAATCAAAAAGGAATAGTTTTCAGAATTTAAAAACATGAAGAATCTGTTGTGTGTTTCACAGTGGCTTTTTCTGTTTCTTTCGCGGATAATTGAAACCTTACCCCCTGTCATCGGAGACGGAATATTTTCCCTGCAGCAGCTAGTGTGACAAGTTAATGAAAAAATATCCTCTGGCCTAAGCCGAAGGGTTCAGGTAATGGTTTAATTACAACCTGAAGACGGGTGGATTTTTGCAAGTTGAATTCAAGTTGGCTCTGAACACCCTCGACATGAATTCGAGGGTGTATTCTTAGTTGATGGAACTGAAAGATAGTTTTAATTTACACAATATTACAGTAATTGCTTTATAAGTGGTCGCCTTAAGTTTCACAGAAGGCCAAACTATATAAGTAAAATGGTTGTTTAACGATATTTATCCTGGACAGCTGTGAATTAAGATCTGATTATTTCAGGTTAAGTTTACCTCCTGGATATAATTAGGTAAAGCTTCCCAGATCTCTTGTGAATCTTTCATTCTGTTTACCGGAACAGTAATTAGAAAATCCTTATGTGCCTTAATCCATCGAGAAGCTATTTCCTGCTCTGGAAAGTCCTGATCGGATGCGGGAGTTTTTTTGGAGAAGAAAAAAATTTCTAATTCTTCAATGAGTTTTGTATCATACTCCAGAATCGCATTTAATTTTTTCATCTGTATTTTCTGATTTTTCCTGAGCCAGAATGACATTACGCACTCTTGTTCTGTGTGTGGAAGTAAAATAATACAGTCATCTACAGGTAAAAAGCGGCCTTTTCGTTCATGAATTACTTGTTTTGAATTGAGGTAAGGTAAATGTTTTCTGATAAGGCGGTATTCCAGAATCAGGCTTTCAAGTTCAGAACCGCACTGAACTGTAGTGAGAGAGTATGCGTCGGTATGTAATTGACGTAATTTTTCCGGAGATTCGTCTGTTTCCCTGAAATAGCCACAAACGCGACGCCTGAGATTTTTTGCTTTTCCGATGTAAATGTATTTTCCTGATCTGTTTTGAAAACCATAAACTCCGGGAGCTTTTGGAAGAGAACTGATGGAGGTGTAATTATATGCCTTATCTCTAAAATAATTATTATTGTCTTTAACAAGACTTTTTTCCATTTCCTGTCTGCCAGTTATACCTCTTTCCCGCAGGAGACTGATCAGTTCAGACACGCACCCGGCAAAAATTTCCCCTTGTTTAAACGGGTTGAAAGGTATTGTATCCATGTCGAAGACAGTCTTCTGTAATGTTAACACATTTATTGGTCTTGGTATTGTCAGTTGGGCTGCTTTCAGAAATTCACTAATAAATATAGAATCATCTGTAAGGCAGATACCTGAATTCATGCATAACGAACGCAATATGTTCTGGTGATAAGAAGTAAGGAATACAGGAATTGATTTTTCAAGATCGTTTGCAGCACGAATTATGAAAGTTTTTAAATTATCAGGATTATACGGATAATCCGGGCCTTTTAACATAAGTTCCTGTTCATTGTCAGGCAATATATTGGGGTCAGTCAACCATACGCCCCATTTATATCGTGGTTCAGGATTTATGTCCCACAATGAAAAGTAGAAAATTTTTCTTCCGTTATTATGAGGACTTGTAATAAAAAATACACCAGTGAATGGCAATTCGTTCAAAGTGTCCTTATTATTATCTGTTGTTGTCCGGATGCGCCATATGCCGGCTTTATCCTGTTGACATCGACGGTCTTTTCCCAGTATGCTTTGTATTGTTGTATCTGCCAGTGCCTGAGGCGCATTAGTCATTTTCAGAAAAGTGTTTGCAAGGTCAAGAGATGTAACACCTTCGGGATGATATTTGAGAAACTCAATAATGTCATCATGCATATTTTCCTCACTGGATCTGTTTGGTTAATTGAACTGTTTACTGTAGTTATTGTATAATGAAAATTAGCATAGTAATCAGAGTAAATTTCCCGAAAAGAAGAGGCTTTACCGAGGTTACAATGAAATTTTTACTGTTTGTTTTTAATTTTCATTATAAAATTACTAAAAAAACTTACATTTTGGAAATTTATTGCTTGCAAAAAATTAATAATGGTTGTATATTTATATAGTCAAGATAACCATACAAACACTCATCACACCATACCCTAGCAGCAATTTGGTTTCAGAAATAACTATGAGGTTAGTAAATATCATAAATACTGTGAGTGCTTTTTTTAACCTTATTTAGAGAGGAGTGAGTGGAGTTATGGCAAGAATAAGCAAAACTCAGCTCATCAAACTTCAAAAGAAGTTCAAGACCGATGCTGCTATTGGTAAACAATTCGGTATCACAAGGCAAGCAATTCATCAGCTTCGTAAAAAATACGGAATTGATTCCTCACTTGCAACCAACCCTAAACGCAACGAGGAATTGATCAGACTTTACGATAAAGGTGCATCAGGTACCAGTCTGGCTAAAAAGTTCAACCTTTCTATTTCCCAGACATACCGGATTATCAACGAATCGAAAACACCTGTCAAAAAAGCTGCTAAAAAAAGCGTTAAAAAAGCAGCTAAAACACCTGTCAAAAAAACAGTTAAAAAACCGGTAAAAAAAGTTGCTAAAAAGGCAGTTAAAACACCTGCCAAAAAAGCAGTCAAAAAACCGGTAAAAAAAGTCGTTAAAAAGGCAGTTAAAAAGTCTGTCAAAAAAACTGCTAAAAAAAGAAAATAGATAGAACAGAAAAACTTGTTTTAAAGGGGACATTTAAAATATG
Organism: Fibrobacter sp.; assembly: GCA_012728995.1. GTDB lineage: Bacteria > Fibrobacterota > Chitinivibrionia > Chitinivibrionales > Chitinispirillaceae > JAAYEB01. The sequence continues at coordinate 3,274 of JAAYEB010000024.1, forward strand.
TCCCCTTTTTTTTTGCTTCTCATAATCAGAAAACTGTATTTTTACTTCATGCAAAAACTTCGCTCGGAAACTACTGATACAAAAAATCAAAATCAACAGGACAATCAATCGACAAGTAGAACCAGACGGGCTGTTTCTATTGCTGCAGTTATAATGATGGGATCGGTGTTACTAAGCAGGATCACTGGATTACTCAGGGAACAGGTACTGGCAAACTTCGGCGGTACAAGCATTGAAATGGATGCTTATGTAACGGCATTTCTCATACCGGAACTCTTGAATCATTTTCTTGCCGGAGGTTTGCTTTCAACTACGTTTATTCCGATCTTTCAGAAACATATTGTAGCCGGGAAAAGAAATGATGCCTGGAAATCCTTTTCCAATCTATTGTCAATTGGCACGGCTCTCTTTGTTGTTGTAATACCCGTAGCAATGATTCTTACGCCTGATTTACTTGGTGTTATGGGATCAGGGATTTCTGATCCCCAGGTCCTTTCTTTGACTGCAAAAATGACTCGAATTATCCTCCCGGCACAGATCCTGTTCTATATAGGAGCTTTTTTTTCTGCTGTTCAGATGGCTGAACAAAAATTCTTTTTACCTGCACTCGCACCTCTTTTTTATAATATAGGAATAATAATGGGCGGGATTTTTCTGGGGCCGCATTTGGGTGTTGAAGGTTTTGCCTGGGGCGTTCTGATAGGTGCTTTTCTCAGTAATATCTTGATTCAATTACCTGGTGCAATCCGAACTGGAATGAAATTTTCAATTCGCTTTGATTTTCATGATCCCGATCTAGGCATCTATATAAGAAAGACAATCCCTCTTGTATTGGGAATTGGTATGGCTTTTTCAAACGAAATATTTTTCCGTTTTTTTGGATCTTTTTTACCTGAAGGTGCAACATCGAGTGTTAATTATGCCCTTAGGACGATGATGATGGTTGTAGCTGTCTTCGGACAATCTTCCGGAGTTGCTTTTTATCCTTTCCTTTCAAGAATGGCTGCTCAGAACCAGATCGAAAAAATGGATCAACTGATAAACTCTGTTCTTACCAGAATCGCATCTTTCATTATTCCGTTATCGATCATTATGATGGTGCTTTCTGAACAGATTATATCAATACTGTTTGAATACGGTAATTTCACTCATGAATCGACATTAAAAACAGCATCTGTATTTACTGTATATCTGACAGGCTGTTTTACATTTTCTTCTTCAATGATTATGACCCGTACTTTTTATGCAATGCAAAACACAATGCTTCCCATGATCATATCGACGACCATTTCGGTAACAAGCATCCCGTTATACCTGGTTTTCAGCCGCTTTTGGGGGGCACCGGGTATTGCACTTGCATCTGTTATCGCAATGACAATTCAGTTTCTGGTGCTTTATCTGGCATGGCAGATAAAAATGGTAAAATGGAAAAATACAAAAAGGACCGCTTTGATAATTGCAAAAATAATTTTAATTTCGCTTACAGGGGCGGGTGTTGGTCTGCTGATTAAAAACTGGACTAACGAATTTTTTGTTTCAGGCAGCCAATTGTTCAAAAACCTTATGATATCAGCACTATCTGCATTTCCTTCATTATTGATAGTAGCAATTTTTTATGAACTTAGCGGTGTGCAGAACATCAGGAAAACTTTGCAGATATTTAAAAGGAAATGACTGTTTGGCCCTCTTCTTTTCTGAAAACTTTCAATCCTGTTCAGGTCATGATTTTCGCGATTTCAGAGATTTTTTCTGCTTTTAATGCTTCGCGGGTCAGTATTTGGGTATCCGGCAGATCTAATTTACTAATAAAATTCTGAACTGTGGGAAAAAAGGATGCATCAATACTTAACTCATGTATACCAGCGCCTAAAAGAAATGGAATATATAGTTTCTGATGTGCCATATCGCCACATACGGAAATGCCAATGTTATGTCTGATTGCTGAATCTGCAATTAGTTTTATGGAGCGCAGAACCGCAGGGTGATGTGGAACATAAAGGTCAGCAACCTTTTCATTGGTTCTGTCTACTGCCAGGATATACTGTATGAGATCATTGGTGCCAATGGAAAAGAAATCGGCGTATTTTGCCAGATTATCAATTATAGGAATTACGGCAGGTACTTCAATCATTATTCCTATCTTTGGATTGGCGTTATGTGCTATTTTCATCTGGTGCAGTTCTTTCAGGCATTGGTTAACTGTTGTTTTAGCTTCAAGAAACTCTTCAACAGATGAAATGAATGGAAACATTATCCTGATAGATGCACCTATGCCTGCTCTTAATATTGCCCGGATCTGTTGTCTGAACAGTTCCTTGTTGGAAAGAGAAAAACGGATCGACCTCATTCCAAGAAATGGATTCTGTTCTTTTGTCCAGTCAAAATACGAGAGAACCTTGTCACCACCTATATCAAGTGTCCTGAATGTTATTTCTTTACCCGGCATTTTTTCAATCAGACGGCGGTAAACAACATACTGCTCTTCTTCAGAAGGAAAATCGTTTCTTATAAGAAACGGGAATTCTGTTCTGTAGAGCCCTATACCATCCGTATAAATTTTGCGGGCAAGACTGATATCAGAAAGCAGATTAATATTGGTACACAAGCGGATCCTTTGTCCATCTTTGGTATAAGTATGCTTTTGTAATTGCCCTTTTTTTGAACTGATTCTGATTTTAGCTAAATTGCGATTACTGATTTTGGAAATTATTTCCGGCAAAGGGTTAATGTAAAGATTTCCGGTTTCTGCATCAAGAAGAGCCCTTGTTTCATCCTGAACAGAAAACAGTTTTTGAGAATCGATTATTACCATTGGTATCTGAAGTGATCGGGCCAGTATAGACAAGTGAGAGGTTACGCCTCCGGTAACTATCACTACCCCCAGAGCCTGTTCACTAGAAAGTCTGAGTATATCCGAAGGAAACAGCTCCTTTGCTACTATAATATGATCTTTACATTTATATAAATCGGTAATTTCGGTTACAAGATTTCCAAGCAGTCTAATACTGAGATCCTCAATATCTTTTACCTTCTCCTTTATATAGGAATTCGTACCATGAGAAAAAATATCAATATAATGCCTTGTAACCGTAAGTATTGCACGTGGCGGCGAAACTCCGGCCTCAATTTTCCTGCCTATGGTTCCTACAAATTCATTATCTTTCAACAATAAAAGCTGGGCTGTAAATATCAATGATGCGGCATCAGAAAGTTTCTCCTCAACTCTGGCCTGTAAGTCTTCTAACTGATGTTCGGTGATTTCAATAGCTTTATGAAAATCATTGATGTCATAATTTTTGCTGAAATTACGTTTTTCAATTGTTTCGAAATTTTTGTCTTTATCGATAATTCTTATTGGACCAATTGCAAATCCCTGTGATGCTACTTTGCCCTTAAGAACTTTTGGTATGCGGAAACGGGGCTTTTTGTCAATAATGGAACCGGATTTTAAATAGATCAACAAACGGGCATTCTCCAGCATGTTTGCCAGTTGTGATGCAACTGCACGGAGAGTCTGAATGTCTTTTTCCTTGAATTCACGCCTGTTTTCACGCTGGACAACAAGCACTCCGATTCTGGATATGCCTCTTATAATTGGTACCGCTAAAAACGCATCAAATTTTTCTTCAGCTATTCCGGGAATAAATTTGAATTTTGGATGAGATTTACCGACTCTTTCATAAACAGGCCGCAGTTCTTTAAGTGCCAGACCTGTAAGTCCTTCACCATATTTTAACCGTATGGAATCTCTATAATCAGTTTCAAGGCCGCATGTTGCTTTAAGCACAAGCTCCTTCTTTGCTTCTTCATAAAGGTAAATTGAACATACAGCAGCATCAAGGTGGCGTGCTACCATATTAACAATTTTTTGAAGAAACGCTTCTATACTCCGTGCATCAGTAAAAACCTCGTTGATTTCACCGATATCACATATTAACTGAATTGGATCCATAATTTATATACGTCTTTGTAAAAAAAAACTTGAAAAAAATTTAAGGGGTTTACTTTACTACAATAGTAAAAACCTTTAAACATACTACATTAATGAGATTATTTTAACCGTTTATTCACAGCAGCTTCGTATAAACTCCCTTACAGTGAAAGATATCAGCAGGCATATTAATCATTA
>JAAYEB010000209.1 GCA_012728995.1 Fibrobacter sp.
ATTACAATTACTATTATATAAATTACAGACGTCAGTACCGGCCTATGAACCGGGAAGGATGTTAATTTCATTCATGGTCTCCTTTACCGCTAATCTGCACAGAATCGGCAGCAACAATAACCGAAGACCCGTCTACTAACAGATGCTGACCAACTGTAACGATTTTCTTGTCAATTAACGGACTCAATATCTCTGTTATTTCAAAGTTTGTGATACCCGTAGATACAGGAAGCATTTCGACCGTATTATCATTGTCTATCACGAAAATAAAGTTTCTACTATTTCTGGATACTATAGATTGTGTCGGTACAATCTGAGTTGAATCATGCTTTGCAGTTGTAACAAATATTCTTGCAAACATTCCCGGTTTCAGTAAAAGTGAATCATTGACAATAGCCACTTCTGCCATTGCAGTACGGGTAGCAGACTGAAATAACGGAGATGTTTGAGTAATAGTCCCTTTGAAAGATCTCTGCGGCATGGCATCAACAACTACCTGAGCAGTTTGTCCTTTTCTGATACGCATATAATCCCGCTCTGTTATACCGATCTCAACAAATACAGTATCTATGCCTACAACAGTAAGCACCGGTGAATTTATTGAAAGCAAAGCACCACCGTCAGTATGCCGCTCGGCTACCAGCCCGCCCCGAGCAGCACGTAAGGTTGTATATGCAACCCGTGTTTTTGCCTGCGCAAGAGCTGCTTCACTCTGTGCAAGCTGGGCTTTCGCCAGATCAAGCCGGGATTTCTGAGAAGCACATAATGTCTCGATTTCATCCAGTTCTGCCCGTGAAGATATTCCTTTGCCGAGAAGTTCACTAACCCTTTCTTTTTCACGCAGTGAATGGTTTAATTGCGCCTGAGCTTCATCAACCGAAGCCCTGCGAACCTTTACCAAAGCTTCTGCTTCCTGAAAAGACTGTCGGTATTCAATATCATCTATCCTGCCAACCGCCTCATTTAATCCAACATGATCACCAATACGTTTGTTAATGTTTTGAAGACGTCCCGAAATCTTGGCTGCAATTACATAGGAATATGCAGGTTTTACGGTACCCGAAAATTCACGTTTTTCCTCAATTTCTCCCCATCTTACATTCTCCGTACGAACCGCAACAGAACCTTTGTTCCCACCCCTGCCTCCTGCAGTGCCTGAATCTGATCCGGATAGAAATATCCTTGACAAAACAGCAGCTGTTATTAAAATTACAGCAATAAAAACCGCTAAACGTTTCATACCTTACAATCCATCTATGAGTTTTAAAGTTTAATAATGATCTAATATGATCTAAGGAAATACTTTCTCAAAACCGGAAATGTTGAATAACTTGTGCAATAACACCAAACGTGTACAATATGAGTACCAGTCCGGTTATAATGCTGATAGCATAAAAAACAGCCTGAATAAGACATTAGATTCTCTGAAAAATAATTTGTTACACTGGAATGATCTTCCATACCAGGCATATTTTGCATTATATCGTTAAAACAAAGATTCACAAGTTGATACATTTCCCGGTCTTTTAAGTTTTCGACAAACTTAGTATCACTATTTTTATTCGCATTTCCTGTTAACATAGTTTCAACTGATCATTTCTTCTTTGGTGAACTCTATCCTATAAATACACATCCATACATCAACCTGCAAACACAAGAGCTGCGATTACCAAATATATTGCCGGATAACTTTTCCCTGATTCAGCTCTGTTTTTAATTAGTTCAGATTAAAAATTTATTTTTAAAAGTTACTGATTGAACAATTTCTCTGCACCTTGCTTGATAATCCACCTCGAAAAGAAAACAAAATGAATCAAAATCGCAAATGCTTGAATTTGTTCTCTATAAAAACGAATTATCAATTAAAAAGAGATATTATATTGGTAACCGAAATGTTATTTTGTGGAGTTTGCCCCTGGTTTGGGCGTTTATTAAAGTTATTTATCCAAAGAATAACAGTCGATAACTGTTTATCTTTTTTAAACTTAGACAAGGGAAATTATTAAATGAGTCTTTCAGTTGGTATCATAGGTCTGCCAAACGTTGGTAAATCTACTATTTTCAATTCTTTATGCAAGGGAAAAGCTTCAGCTGAGAACTACCCTTTCTGTACAATTGATCCTAACCACGGTATTGTGGCAGTTCCCGATCCCAGACTCAACCGGATTACAGACCTCATACCGACACAAAAGGTGGTTCCTGCATTCATGGAACTTGTTGATATTGCCGGTCTTGTTAAAGGCGCATCAAATGGTGAAGGATTGGGAAACCAGTTCCTTGGTCATATAAAGGATGTTAATGCAATAATTCATGTCGTACGCTGTTTCCGTAATGATGACATTGTGCATGTTGAGGGTAGTATTGATCCATTACGAGACATTTCAATTATAGATACCGAACTAATGCTTGCAGACCTTGGTACAGTTGAACGGGGTATCACAAGAATGGAAAAAATTGCAAAATCAGGCGACAAAGAAGCTGTTACGAAACTTGAAATTTACAAAAAAGCCAAACAGGGACTTGAACAAGGTATATCAGTTCGAAAACTGTTTAATGATGAGTCCGAAACCGCTCTCTTGTCTGATTTACACCTCCTCACCTCAAAACCGGTTATGTTCATAGCAAATGTAGATGAAAATGGTTTATCTGAAGATAATGATGCCGTAAAATCAGTTCGTTCATTTGCATCTGATGAAGGTGCTCAATGCATAAAGATATGCGGCAAACTTGAAGAGGAACTTGCAAGCCTTGATGATTCAGATAGAGAAGCTTTTCTGCTGGATTTAGGCCTCAAAGAACCTGGATTGCATATCATGACTCGTTGTGCATATGCACTTCTTGGTCTGGAAACATTTTTCACTGCCGGTGAAAAAGAAAACAAGGCCTGGACTATCAGGAAAGGCGACAAAGCACCCCAGGCTGCCGGAGTAATCCACTCAGATTTCGAAAGAGGATTCATTAAAGCTGATGTCTATACATTAAACGACCTCGAAACGTACAAAACTGAAACCGCATTGCGGGCAAATGGAAAGATCCGTTCTGAAGGGCGCGATTATACAGTACAGGATGGTGACATAATGTTTTTTAAATTTAATGTATAAATTGCCATGTCAAATTAACAAAGCGATACTTTGTTTCTGTATGAGCAAAATATCGCTTTTTAAATCTGATACACTTTTTTTCAATAAATCAGGGTCATAGGGTTCAAAAACCAAACCTGGAAATTTTAAAACTTAAAATCCCACATGAACAATAAGCGATTGAACAATATCCCCTGGATAAATTAATCCAAAAGTTTGATTGTCTTCTTTTTCGCTGTATTTCGCATTGTCAGGAGTTTCTGTTTTACTGATTCTTAATATCAATGTCCGCAAAAAAAAATTCGCATGAAGGACTGTTTCAGGTTTATTCCTGATCAAAATCATCTGGTTTAATTACAAACAAACTATCTTATTCGGGATGTCTTGAAGGAGTCTTAGTAGGAAAATTTTTCAAAATAAATATTTCTTATGCCAATTTCTTTCAGATTTTTACTTGCCGAATGAAGCAATGGTTCAGGTCCGCAAATAAATGCTGATATATTATCTGCCTTTTTAACATTCATATTATCTTTTAGAAAAACAGAATCTATTCTGCCTTTACACCCCTGAACCATTTCACCTGTTACTATCGGAATAAATCTGAAATTGTCATTTTGTTCTTCAATTCTCTTAAAAAATTTGAAGTGTATCATTTCATTGAAATAGCGGCTGCTCCATATAAGAGTCAAAGGAACCATTATTCTGTCTTTTTCCCAATGTGAAAGGATTGACAGAAACGGTGTTATTCCGATTCCCCCTGCAATAAAAAGAAGTGGATTCCCATTCTGGACCGGTGTAAATTTTCCGTAAGGACCATCAAAAATTACTCTGGTCCCGGCCTTTATCTCCGGAAGCTTTTCTGTATAATTCCCAAGTTTTTTAACAGTAATTGCCAGCTCTTTTGACTGAGGTGCAGACGAAACAGTAAAAGGATGTTCCCATCTACCGCATAACGGTGACAAAAAACGGAAATACCCATACTGACCAGCCTTATGTGGAGCTCTCCCTTGAGGCAGATTCATTCTTATTTCAATTATGTTATCAGCAAGTCTATTTACTGATGTAACTTTTAAAGATTTTCGATAATGTAATACCGGCCTGAGAAACTTATGATTTATAAAAGTAAACAGGGCAAGCGAGGAGCAGGTACCTACTGCTATAATTCTTGAAGTAACCTCAAGTGTAGCTGAAGCTCCAAGTATATGTACAGTAATTAAGAGAAACGCCAGTGCTGTAAAATTGTGAAACAGCTTAAGCAGGGAATAATCAAACCCGAAATGGTAAACAAAATAATTTTTAAATTTTCTGATAATTTTAATCCTGTGAACAGGCATGTTTACCATAAAAAAGATTGTCAGTACTGATATCAATAAAAAAAGAATAAGCCCTGTTGCACCAATAACTATTTGAACCGTATTCTCTTTAAAAAACATTGTCTTAAAAATATAGTGAAGCACTGAAAACACAAGGGCTGCCAATGCCATATATCCATGAAAAACAAGTACTTTGTCATGCCCGTACAAACGGTCGAAAAACCTGATTCTTGATGCTGCAATCAAGGTGAAGAAAAAATAGACATAACTTACGATACCAAAAAACATTCCCAGAGAGTAGCTATGGAAAATAGAATACCAGCTTCCGCCAAAATACAGTTGTAACGGCAGAGCAGGTGATAAAATTACAGTAAAAACCCAGAATGGTTTCCAGAAACGATTATTCATTGGTAATGTTTTCATCATTCTGTAGAGTTGTTTCAATCTTGCCAATAATTTTTTCTGAATATTGCCTGGCCAGCTTGTCGATATCACCTTTCTTTGAAGCAGATGTCAGTGCATCAACATCCAGTTTTACTTCCCAGTCAAATTTCTGAGTAGTATGAACGATCACCGATTCTGTTTGACCCTTATATTTTTCAAGCCAGTTTAAAACCCACGGTCTGACTTTTGAATTAACACCAGAATTGGTGATAAAAATCACATCATAATCTGATGGTTTAATCGAATCAAGTTGCTTTTTTGAATGATCAACTATTTTTACATCATACTTTTTTTCTTCCAGCAGTTTTTTTATCTGATCAATTAATGACTTCTTGAATCTCGTGTTTTCTAAAGCCAACAGGACCTGCGAATTTGATGTTTGAGTTTTATCCTGGGCACTTACATATAATACGCAAACCAACATAACCAAAACAGTTTTTAGCAGCTTTGTCATTACTTCTCCCTCCGGTATCGTCGTTGTAAAAATTTAAATCAAAATACATTAGCTTCAAAAATAGTACATCATCTGTTCTGCAACAAGAAGTATGGATGATAAATATCGATTACAGGATTATATGCCGCTTCTCTGTCAGAGAAGGCACATATTTGACAAAAACCGGTTTGCAATTTTGTGGATATCTTGAAAGTGGCCAGAACAAAGGCAGAGCAGTATATAATTCCTGAATGGAAAAGATTAGTTTACAGCTTGTCCCGCAGTGCGGGAATGAACTGCCATTCGCATTGAACAGAAAAACTTTATGTCTGTAAAGGTCATAAGGTAATGGTGAATTATGAATTATGAATGGTGAATGAAGAAAAGAAACTACAATCGTTGTCGTTGTCGTAATCGTTATCCTATAACTGCATATTAAGCGTGTTGGTTCTGGTTCTTAACCAATATCCGCGAATCAGATTGCGTGAAGGGAATGTTACTGTTTAGGTGATACTTACTGGAATTTTGATCTATCTGCTCTTGTTTTCTTCATGCAATAAAGACACAAATGTTTCGGAACTGTCAAATTCCAGCAGGAAATCTGTAAGCAGGTTTTCAATATCGGGTTCGTCAACAGGGATATTCTCTTTCTGAAATATTTCCCAGATTTCTGTTTGCAGTTGTGGTGGAAAGCTTCTTCCGGAATATGAAAAATCGGAAGAATGACACAGATAATCAGCCAAAGTTATTGTAGCAACAAACAGTTTCTCTTTTGGAGCATTCCATGGATTGTGATGATAAAGAATAGATTCTGAAATAATATCTGGTAAATTCCATTTTTCGGCAAGCCAGGCACCGATTTGTGCATGCCCGGTACCAATAATTTCCATTTCCGAAACTTCAAAACTTTTACCTGATGATGCGGATTTAATTATTTCAATAAACTCATCATGAAAATACTGGTTTAATATAACTTTCCCGATATCATGCAACAAACCTGCTACAAACGCTTCACCCGCATATCTGGTACGATAATTTCGCGACAGCATTCTGGATGCGATACCACATGCAACAGAGTGCTCCCAAAACCTGGCTACATCAAAATTTTCTGTATCCTTTAAATTTTTAAAAGCATCAAATACCGACAAAGACAGCCCCATATCTTTTACAGTATTAAAACCCAAAACGACAATAGCCATATTAACAGTTGATATTTCTCTGGGGAAACCATAATATGCAGAATTGGCCAGTTTTAATATTCTGGCTGTTAAAGCCTGGTCGGTAGAAATAAGTTTAGCCAATGAAGCAGCTGAAGTTTTGGGATTGTCAATTAATTGAATCATCTTTGAAACAACAGTAGGGAGGGTCGGAAGACCAATAATACTCTCTGTTATTTTTTTTATCCTGAGCGGGTCTGCTTTTTTTTCTGCCATTGTCACAATCCTGTAATTTATTATAACTTAATCAAGCTTCCAGATCAACAAAATAGCCACTTTTATCCGTAAAATGTTTTTTATCTGCCTTTTTAACGTTTTTATGAGGTTTTTGCCTTTTTTTCCTTTGTTTTTCTTCTCTCTTTTGTTTGGGATCGATACTTTTCTTTTCCAGTTTATCAGTCTCTGTTGGCTTATTTAATTTCTGTTGAGTTTCATTTTTTGCTATATTGGCATTCTGCTCCTGATTAACAACAGGATTTCTATGAATCTCGTTCTGATGCCGATCCATCTGAGTCAAATTAATTTCTGATATCAGATTAAAACCACTCATATTTCCGGGTCCTTTTTTTTAACCTGAACAGTAAAAGTTATTTTCATTCAATCTGCTTAAGAACTGTTATCGACAGTCTTTTTCATGACATACTCACACGCGCAATCACCAAAAAACATGTACTCCTCGTTATCAAAATATAAATGTATCAATGCAATACCAATTTTCAAATTCATACAACTCAAGTTTATGCATTTATTTTTTGCATAAGTTTAGCACGTAACTTTATAACTGCTTTAGAATGAATCTGACTTACTCTGGATTCAGTTATATCAAGTACGGCTCCGATCTCCTTCAATGTAAGTTCTTCATAGTGATAAAGCGCAATAACCAGCTTCTCTTTTTCAGGTAAATTAGCTATAGTCTCTTTAAGTATTTTTTTCAGTTCATTAAAACCCAGTTCTTTAAGAGGATTATCACTTCCGGGATTTTCAATTGTTTCTATAATCCGGATTTCCTTTGAATCATTTCTTCGATCCGGCATTGATTCCTCGAGAGAAATGATTGTTGTTGGTGTTACCTCTGTGAGCAGATCTTCGAATTCTTTCAAGCTTATCTTCATCTCCTCACAAATTTCATCATCATACGGAACACGCCCGAGTTGATTTTCCAGTCTGGCATATACCCTCTGAAGCTCCCTGGATTTTTGCCGTACCGATCTGGGTACCCAGTCCAATGCCCTTAACTCATCAAGAATAGCACCTCTGATCTTGTGCCCTGCATAAGTTTCAAATTTAAAACCACGATCTGGATCAAAAGTCTCTACAGCTTTAATCAAACCCATAATACCTGAGCTGATTATATCGTTTCGGTCTACGGATGAAGGCAGATTTAATATCAGTCGATTGGTAATATATTTAACAAGATAAGCATATTCGACCAACAATTTGTCTTTGGCGATTTTTGAATCAGTTTCTTTGTATTCCTGCCATAATTTATCAAGACTTGACACCTGTCAAACTCCCTGCTCAGAGTAAATCAAAGCTGTTCAAAATTCATTTTCAGCGTTTTATAACTTCTGTATTCTCTTCAACAAATGGCATTTCAGCTCCCCCTGGAACCATATCCTGTTTTTTCATATCTAACCTCTGAACCATACCACCTTCAATCAGATTCATCTCATCATGTTCAATATCAGTGATAATCCCTTTTAAAAAGATATCTCCCATAATGAAACCAGCAAACCAGAAAAGGGATGCTGCGACAAATGCCTTGATTACAGATATGATCAAATTATTAAACTCAAAAGAATCCAAAACCGACAAATCTGCAAAAAGAAGCATAAAAAAAACAAAAAACGCAAAAATACCAGCGAGTTTCCTTATCCAATAAACCATAATCAATCAACTTTATTTATTACAATTCCTGAATTCAGGAGTCTGGCAAAAAAGCCCTGTTTATTATTATTACAAGATATTCCACTCACCTTGCGAACTATTGAACTTATTCTTTTTGAAAAATTATCATACGGTTTGTCTAAAACAAAAACACTCTGTTTTCTGATATACCTGGGTACCTCTTTATTTATCGGTAAAATACCCCATATCTCAATGGGCTTTTTCAGAAATTTTAACACAACAGTATTGAGTCTGTCAAATATTTCAGCACCTCCATGATCAGAACCGACCATGTTCACAATCACACCAATTCTGGAACATCTTTTTTCATTCAATACTTTAATCATTGCATACGCATCAGAAAGCGATGTCGGCTCCGGGGTCATGACAACGATTGTAGTGTCAGCTTTCGAAGCAAAGCAGGTAACAACAGAACCAATACCGGCACCGGTATCAATGATAATGTAATCATAATTCTGCTCAAGCTTGAAAAATTCATGCTGCAAGAATTCCAGTCGTCCTCTGTCAAGGTTAGCAAGTTTTTCAAGTCCTGAGGCTCCTGGAATAATATCGAAATCAGACGATCCGCTTTTACATATAATTTGATCCAGTGTACACTCGCCCTCAAGAAAATGTGAAATATTATATTTTGGAGCAATTCCAAGCAAAATATGTACATTAGCCAAACCCAGATCAGCATCAAGCAAAAGTACACGTTTTTTGGATTGTGCCAAAGTGACTGCAATAAACAAAGCAATATTTGTTTTACCAACTCCGCCTTTTCCGCTTGTAACAGCTATACTTTTACATCGGTGACGAGTTTGAACTGTCTGGCTTGCTGAAAATGTACCTGTAAAAGTTCTGTCTCTTGCAAGTTCACGAAGCCGTTGGGCCTGATCTTTCACACGGTTTTTCCTTCCCATAACCTTTGTACAAAGCGAGTCGTTTGAGCCAGTTCTATATCATCAGGAACACTTTGTCCAAAGGTAAAGTATGACACTGGAATGTCAGCTTCGCTTACAGTATTGAAAATATTACCGATTTTAACTGTTTCATCAAGTTTTGTAAAGATAAGACGGTTTACATTAATTGCTCTGTATCGCTTGATAACATCTGCAAGATCAGAATCTTTTGTTGTAGCACTGAGCACCAGATGGGTTTCATCAGCCCCAAGTTGCACTAACAGATCCTTTAGTTCCTCCATATGCTCATTATTTTTCTGACTCCTCCCGGCAGTATCAATAAATACGATATCATCATTTCTGCATGCATCAAGTGCAGCAGGAATTTCATCAGGAGAAAAAACCACCTGAAGTCCAACTTTCACAATCTCTGCAAACATTCTAATCTGCTCTATTGCAGCTATCCGATAAGTATCAGCGGTAATTATTGAAACATTTTTATTTTTGTTCAGGCAGCAATGTGCCGCCAATTTTGCAAGTGTAGTTGTTTTACCTGAACCGGTAGGACCTACAAAAGCAACTATAACCGGTACATTTTTCTTAAGACGTAAAGGCCCCGCTACAGGGAAAGATTTATTTAAAACCGATATCACTTTTTTTTCAATATGTGATTCAGAGATCAGGATATCTGTTCCATTAAATTTTTTGATAAGTTTTTCCGCTATCTGAGGTTTTACTTCAGAATCTACCAGCTTCTTATAAAATTTAGCCCAGCCACCGGTAAAACCATCATTGTTTTCTCCATTACCATTTTCCAGAATATTTTTTATCAACTCTTTCAATTCATTGATATTTTCCTTAAGATCACTAATCTGCTGATTTTCAGATACATCTTTTAAACAAACCTCAGAACCAGAAAATTTGCTACTGTTTTTTAAAACTCTCTGGCCTGAATATGAAGGTTGTTCAGTTACTGGGGGCTTCCATAAACGAACCTCAGGGGCATCCGGTTCATTTATATCAATAATATTTGAAGATCGCGGACGAGAATAAACACCTGTATTTGCTACTGTAGCCGAATTTACTTTCAATGGATGAAAAGTCTGTGGTCTGGCCATCTCTTCATCTATGGCAGCAGTTACTTCCACTTCATCCTGTGATCCAAGAGAAAATACCTTTTTGGGCAGTTTCCTGGTTTTAAGAATAATTGCTTCTTCACCAAGCTCATTTTTTATCTCCAATAGCGCTTCACGCATACTTTTAGCAACATACTTTTTGATTCTCATATATCCCCACACCTTAACTGTTCCATTATATTACCAATCCTGACTGAATACAACTGTAAATTCTATTCTATAATTAAACAGTTACAAAGACACCATATCCAAAGACCTGATTTCTATTCCCGGAATAATCTCATTGTACGAAAGTACAACCAGATCCCGATAATTGTTTTCCGATAATCTTTTTAATGCACCACGTATTGTTGGTGAACATATTATTACCGGTATTTCTCCATTCTGTTTAACTTTCTCAGTTATTTCACCAATTCGTTCAAGAAGGCGCCCGACATCTCCCGGTGACAATGAGAGACTGAACCCGGATTCAGTTTCCTGAAGTGAACCCTCAAGCTTTGCTTCAAGATTTGGATCAAGTGTTATAACAGGAATAATGCTGTTTTCATTTTTATAATTTTCGCAAATCTGTGGAGCGAGAGCATTCCTTACATACTCTGTCAGTATATCAGTATTTTTATTCCTTGATGCGATATTTGCCAGTGTTTCCAATATCAATAACAGATCCCGAATCGAAACTCGTTCCCTTAGCAAATTCTGTAAAACTTTATGAACATCTCCAACAGAAAGCATTTCGGGTATCAGCTCATCCACAACTGTTGCATTTGTCTCTTTGATGTTATCAAGCAGATCACGTACATCTTGACGTGTGAGAATTTCATGTGCATGCTGTTTGATAATTTCGGTCAGATGTGTTGCAAGAACTGCTGGCAGTTCAACTACTGTATAACCTGCCAACTCTGCATCCTCTTTCTGACTTTCAGTAATCCAGAGTGCAGGAAGCCCAAATGCGGGTTCAACTGTTGAAATTCCCCGGATTTTTTTGGTTGCGGTCCCCGGATCCATAGCCAGATATGCACCGCTCATCAGTTCACCTGAACCAACTTTGATTGTTCGAATTTTAATACTGTATTCATTAGGCTTTAGCTGAATATTATCACGAATCCTTACGGGTGGAATAATTATTCCCAATTCTGTTGCAAGTTGTCTGCGAATCATGGTAATACGATCAAGAAGATCACCTCCCTGTTTTATATCAACCAGTGGTATTAACCCATAACCGATCTCCAGTTCCATCGGATCAACATGAAGATAGTTTTCAACCCGCTCTTCACTTTCTTGTTGTGGTGATTTATTATCCTCTTCAACTTTTTTTTCCAACTCCTCTTTCGCCTTTACGGAACCTAAATACGAGGCTGCAAGAGCAGAAAAACCCAATATGATAAATGGAATTTTCGGAAAACCAGGAATTACAGCAAAAAACAGCATCATGCCACCAGCTACTCCAAGAACTTTTGGACGAGAAAAAAGCTGTGTTGTTATCTCCTGGCCAAGATCGTTTTCCGAAGCAGCCCTGCTGACAAGAATACCAGCACCTGTTGAAATCATCAGCGCCGGAATCTGCGACACCAGACCGTCACCTATTGTCAATGCAGTATAAGTCCCTAAAGCAGACTGGAAATCCATTCCAAGCTGGGCAATACCAATTATAAAACCTCCGATTATATTTATAATGGTAATAAGGATACCAGCAACAGCATCACCCCTCACAAACTTCGAAGCACCATCCATAGCCCCGTAAAAATCTGCTTCCCTGGATATTTGCTGTCTGCGAAAACGAGCCTGATCTTCATCAATTATCCCTGCATTAAGATCAGCATCGATTGCCATCTGCTTCCCTGGCATGGCATCAAGAGTAAATCTGGCTGCAACTTCTGCTATACGACCGGCCCCCTTTGTAATCACAACAAACTGAATTATTACAATAATCAGAAAAATTATTGCTCCAACAACCATGTTACCCCGGGTTACAAATGTACCAAATACTTCAATTACCTGACCAGCATCAGCCTGACTTAAAATCAATCTCGTAGTAGCAACATTCAATGAAAGCCTGAAAAGAGTTACAGTTAAAAGCAAGGAGGGAAAAACAGAAAACTCCAGTGCCTCTCTTGTATACATCGAAACAAGGAGAATGATCATTGCAAGACATAAATTCAAAGACAGCATCAGATCCATCATTATTGTAGGAATTGGTATGATCATTACAACCAGAATACCGATTACACCCAGAACAATAATAAGATCCCGCTGTTTGCCTATATTTCGCAAAAACGGTGTATCAAGATAACTTGTAACTGAAGATGAAATATTACTGGAATTCATTTCTCATAATTTTATACTATTGGTTGTCGGTTTAAAAGCATAATGTTTTAAAATTGCAACATTCCGTCACCTAACTACCTTTGCATGTCATTTTATATAATAACGTTACAACACTTTTATAAACCATTTTCTTTGGCATGAAGAACCGTGTATAATTTCTTGTCATACTTGATTTCTCGTGAAAAGCTTCCATAATCTTTACAATTGGCACCATTGCGCCCAATTTGTTTAAATTCAATATGTAATCAATTGATTTCATGCAGCATTGCGGTTCTTCAAACGAAAGACATAAGCAAGAATCTCTGCCACTGCTGTAAAAAACTCCATTGGAATTGGCAATCCAAGATCCACCTTGTCGTACATAGCCCGTGCAAGCGGCTTGTCTTCTACAACGGGAACATTGTTGTCTTTTGCCAGATTCTTGATTTTCATGGCAATCATTCGTTTTCCTTTTGCAACAACAACCGGTGCATCACTTCTCTGTGGCTCATATTTCAAGGCAATAGCTAAATGGGTTGGATTTGTAATAACTACAGTTGCTTCAGGAACCTTTTCCATCATCCTTCGCCTGGCCATTTCCCGCTGAAGAGCTTTTATACGGGATTTAACCTGCGGATCACCATCAAGCTGTTTTCTTTCTTCCTTTAATTCCTGTTTGGACATTTTCAGTTTTTTTTCATGATCATATCTCTGATACGCGTAATCAAGAATTGCAATAATTAATAAAACAAGCGCAATGCGCATAATGATTTTGTATGCAACACCCATTGTAAAAGAGAAGATAGTCGAAACAGATGCATCGGAAAGCATCAGCATATTATCAAATTCATTTTCAAGTGTGTTAAAGGCAACAATACCAATAACTAAAAGCTTTGCGATGTTTTTGGCAGTTTCCACGATGGATCGTAATGAAAAGAGACGTTTGAAACCACTTAACGGATTGATTTTTTCGAGTTTGGGTTCAAGTGGTTTTAATGTAAACATAAACCCGACCTGAATTATATTGGCAATAATACCGCTTATTAAAATGGCACCAACAGTCGGAAGTGTTGTTTTTAAGAGTAATATCAATGCTTTATGTATTAAATGTATAAGTTTCTCATCGTTAAAAACCGGATCAGAAATAGTTTTGATGAACTCTACGATACCATTACCTAACTCATTGATAATCCAGGGTCCTGTAATTTTCAGGACAACGATACCAGTTATCAGGACCATAACCGAATTTACTTCGGTACTTTTTGCAACATTTCCCTTTTCACGTGCTTCATGACGTTTTTTATCAGAAGGAGCTTCAGTTTTTTCTTCAGAATTATCTGCCATATTCGTGTTTCACCGTTTAACTTATTGATTTTTAACCAAATAGTAATTATTAGTGATGTTGAGTGAAAGTTTCAGGAAACAGGACATTCAAAAAAAAACCAGATATCTCGCCCGGATATTGAAAATATTCTGCAATTACTGAATACCCAATCACTTAAACCAGCATCTTGATATTCTGCTATATGGTTTCATGCCATAAGATGCAGAATTCGCCATATATCCTGAATCAAAGCTTCCACCATTTTTCTAAACAGATTACCCAGTAAAGGCAACGCGATAAAGGTTGCCCCAAGCCCTACCATGATTTTTAATGGTAAACCAACAAAAAAAATGTTCATCTGCGGCACAGTGCGTGCAACAACCCCTAAACTGATTGATGTCAAAACCAGAGTAATAAAAACCGGAGCAGATAATTTTATTGCCAGAATGAAAATATTACCTACCATATTTCCAATCTGAACTACAAGATGCCCACCTGCGATATGAACACCGGTTAAGGGTATCACTTCAAAACTTTTCTGAATTGCAAGAATAAAAAAATAGTGCCCGTTAAATAAAAGAAAGAGTAAAGTAAAGACAATAATCTGAAACTGCCCCATTACTGTAACCGATTGACCACTAAAGGGATCAAAGAGTTCTACCATTCCAAAACCCATTTCCGTATCAATTAATCGTCCGGCAAACTGAACAGCAACAAACAGTGTTGAAGCGGCAAAACCAATTGCCAGTCCAACCAGAACTTCTTTGAGAACTATCAATAACATAACCCCCCATGAAAAATCGGGCATTTGAGGTATTGAGCTGAGAATCATATTGAAGAGAATTATTGATAATAACAGCGAAAAACCGACTTTGAGCTGAACAGGAATGGAATCGGAACCAAAAACCGGAAGAAGGGCAATAATTGTAATAATTCTCACAAAAATGAGGATAAAAATTTCAATCTGATCAACAGAAAATGGAATCAGATTCACCATCGAGCCACATTCCCAATCAACTCAAACAAGCTGGCAGTATATTCTACCAGCTTCAAAAGCATCCATGGAAGAAAAGCCAAAAAGACAGTAACCATTACAACTATTTTGGGAATAAATGTAAGTGTCATTTCGTGGATTTGAGTAACAGCCTGAAATACTCCTACAATTAATCCAACCAGCAAACCGGCAACAAGCATGGGACCGCTTATAGTCATAACAACAATCAAAGCTTGTCGCCCAAGATCTATGACCATTGATGCATCCATAATTTTATTCCTTAATTAAAAGATACAACTAATTGCCGTACAATAAGATGCCACCCATCAACAAGTACAAAAAGCACTATTTTAAAAGGCATTGAAATCATAACAGGTGGCAACATCATCATCCCCATTGATAACAGGACACTTGCAACGATCATATCTATTACCAGAAAAGGAATATAAAGAATAAAACCCACAATAAATCCTGTCTTGAGTTCACTTGTTATAAACGCAGGAATAACAACTTCATACGGCAAATCATCTACAGTTCGTGGTAGCGGCATTTTTGAAATCCGTACAAATAATGCCACATCTTTCTCACTAACCTGCCGAAGCATAAAATTCCTGACCGGTTTTGCAGTTCTATCCAAAGCTTCCTTGAATTGAATCTCCTGAGCAAGATATGGCTGGATTGCATCTTGATTGATTTCATTAAATACCGGCATCATTATAAAAAGTGTCATAAAAAGGGCCATGCCAACCATTACCTGATCCGGTGGCATTGTCTGGGTTCCAAGTGCTTTTCTGAGAAACGACAAAACCACAATTATTCTGACAAAAGAGGTCAAAAGTATCAGTATTGATGGAGCGAGGGCTAGTATGGTAATTAAAAAAAGTACCTGAAGCGCAACCGCAACATCACCGGGATTATTGGTGTCTGTTAAAGAAAGTGTTAATTTTGGTAAAACCTGTGCATCAGAAGAAAGTACAAAAGAAAAACAGATCAATGTAAATACTGTAATTACCTTTTTTGATAATGAACAGATATGCGCATGAATAATATGTGAACAAATTCTTTTAAAAATAACTTTCAAGTTCAAGCCGTTTTTATCCGATGCAGAAATAGAGGAGATTATCTTTTTTGGTATCATACAGGCTTTTTAATCTTTTCGATAAAGTTATTAAAAGCATCTTTAAACTGCATTACAGAACCCTCTTTAGAAGAAGAGATCAGTTCAATCGCTTTCTGATTTTCGATTTTCTCAATTAAAACAATACTTGATTGTGTTTGACCCAATAAATACACAGTATCCATCACTCGAACAAGCAGGACATTTCTATTCTGCCCCAAAGACAAAACTTCCAGAATGTCCATTGCCCCACTGCTACCAATTTTAGCACCTCCCGAAAGCCCACACCTTTTAAAAAACCAGCCAACAATAAAGATAAGACCAATCACCATTAACAGATACAAGGAGATCCTTAAAATAACAAAAGCATAATTCTCTGATTTTTCACTGTTTAGATAGGAATTCCCAGACAGGGCTGTATCACTTTGCTCCATAATGGCAGATCGTACTTTTTTAATATCAAAACTGCCAGAAGTTTTCTGCTGATCGTCTGCTTTCAACGGTACCATAATCACAACCAGCATTATGGCTAATAACGAAAATCTGAATTTGAACAATGTAAACTCCTGTAATCTTTTTTTTATAAGCTATTGCAAGCTTTTTATTCTCTCCTCCGCAGAAACGAGAGATACGATTCTAATTCCAAAACTTTCATCAATAACAACAACTTCACCTTTTGCCACAACTTTATTATTGACAAGCAGATCCACCGGTTCTCCAGCCATTCTATCCAGCTCCACTATTGAACCCGGAGATAGTTCAAGTACCCGTTTAATCGATTGTCTGGATCTGCCAAGCTCAATACTAACATCAAGTTCAATATCCAGCAACATATCAATATTTTCACGAGGTCCTGCCGATGGTGAATCGAGCGACTGATCTTCATATTCATTACTACTTGAATCAAACGTTGTAATCCTTGATAAATCATCAAGTTCCGAACTGTTTAGCTGAACTGAACCGGAATCAGAATTATTTGATGATACGTTTTCCAGAATCTGATCACACAAAACAGAAGGAACGAGTAAAACTGTTTCCGATTTGAAGTCATCAGACGACTCAAGTGAGATTATCACCATTTCCATCGATTCTGCATCAAAAGGAGGATTATCTGAATCAAATTCAGAAACTTCAACTGTTCCAGCCGAAACAGTTGTCCCGATCTGCGATCCAAAAGCATTTGAAAATGCACCCATTACCTGATTATAGAGTTCTCCGATAGCATCTTTATGATCTTCATTGTAATCAGCGGTTCCATCCCCCATCATCATCAAATCGGAAAGAACAGCTACATCCTTTTTTGGGATTATTAAATAGAACTCCCCCTCAATACCAGTTGTAAGTGGCAGAGTCAGTGAAAGTGCCACCGTGTCTATCTTTTCACGAATGATTGTAAAATCCGCTTTCTGACACTTTTGAGGATTAAAACTTGTTTCTTTATTTAGTACCGTTGAAATAACCGTTCCGGCCTGGTTACAAAACAGTTCAAAAACCTTTAAAACAGCTTCATACTTATCTTCTGAAGGTTGAACATTACCGGAATCCTGCAAATCGCTGTTTGCCTCAGAATTCAAAAGAGCATCAATCTGATCCTGGGATAAAATATCACTCATTGCAACCTGGAACCTCCTCCTCAAGGATTTTCGTTATTTTAACAGCTTTTTTTCGCCCAACAAGCCCTGAACGTCCTGCCATTTTCGTTTTTCCATCAATTTGTACCAATAAGTCACTGTCATAAAGTTTATCCAGACACAGGACATCTCCCTTTTGTAACTGAAGAAGGTCACGGATGGTCAGCTCAGTCTTCCCTATCACTGTCGAAAGTGTCAGCTCAATATCCTGTAACTCACTTTCCAGAGTTTCTCTTGTTTCGCTGGTAGCAGAACTTTGTGATGACATCCAGTTTTCACCGGAAAGATTATTAATAACCCCTTCAAGAAGCATATACGGAAAACAGATACTCATTAAACCAGAAGCATTTTGCATTCTGACTTCCAATGATATCAGGATGACAGTTTCTCCGGGAGGTGCAATCTGTACAAATTGCGGATTCGTTTCATACGCTTCAATTTTTGGACTGAATATTCCAATGTGCTCCCAAACCTCTTTAAGATCATTGAGACCGCGTTCTACAATCCTGATTATAACATTTTGTTCAATAAGTGTAAGTTCCCTGTTCTGTTCAGAAGGTCTTCCCTGGCCACCAAACAGTCTATCAATAATGAAAAAGACCAGTGATGGGTTAATTTCAATAATAGCAGTGCCTTCCAGCGGTTCCATCTTGAAAACATATATACAGCTCGGATTTGAAATTGACATAACAAATTCTGAATAGGTAAGCTGATCAACACTTACAAGCTCAATTTCAACAAATGTCCTTAAAAAATTGGTTAAAGTCGTTGAAAACTGTCGTGCATACCCATCGTGAAGATTTTGCAGTGTCCGCATCTGATCTTTTGAAACACGGTCAGGACGACGGAAATCGTAAAGAGATAAAGATTTTTCCACTTCACTGGAATCATCTTCAATTCCACTACTTCCCTGCCCGTTTTCGCTTAAATCCGAATCGCCTCCTGAAGAGACTGCAGATAGCAGAGCATCAACTTCTTCTTGTGATAAAATGTCACCCACTTTAACAATCCATATCCGGTTTATTGAATTATATACGTTGTGAAAAGGACTTCCCTGATTTTTCCCGATTCACTGGGCAGGGATCTATTTACAAGCAACAAAAGGTCTTTTCGGATCTTGTCTTTAGCATCCGGTTCAGTAACTTCCATAAGGGTTAATTTAGACAAATGATTAATCAGCAGATCTTTGAATTTAGGTGCTCTTCGCTGTAGCTCAATTCCAAGATTTGGAAACTCTTTTTCATCATATTCGAATATGACTGCAGCTTTTATGAATCTTTCTCCTTGTGTACCGGCAATATTAACAATTGCTTCAACCGGTGTTTCTGCAGTCGTAGCCCCCATATTTGTAGCTATTGCAGTTGCTGTTTTAATTGAATCAGCTTTGAGTTGTTCCAGTATCTCAGTATTGGATTTTGGGCGTGTAACTTTAATCAGAATGAAGGCTGCAACAGCATTTACCAGAATTATTCCTGACATAATGGCAATAAAAAGTATCTTGTTACTATCTTTCGACCCCTTATTTTCTTTACCATCGTTTTCTTTGATGTTTTTTTCTTCTTTTTCACTCATTGTGATTACTCCTGATCCTCATAGTTTTCCGGTGAGATCCTCAGAACTCTTTTTCTGCAAATAATCCACATATATCTCAATTCTACGATTTTTCTGACGATTTTCGAGAGACGTATTGGGTACCAGCGGCCGATACTCGCCATATCCGATTGCACTTAAACGTGCCGGATTAATCTTGCCATATTCAGCAAGAAACTTTACTACATTTAGAGCCCGCGCTGCGCTTAACTCCCAATTTGATGGGAATTGACGTGTATGTATCGGAATGTCATCTGTGTGGCCTTCAACACGAATCTGTGTCGAAGGTAATTTATTAATAATGGCAGCTATTGATTTAAGTGTAGAAATAAGCTCAGGTTTAATCTCAGCTTTACCGACGTCAAACCCTACAGGATCTGCAACCTTTACTGCAATTCCGCTTTCAGTAACCTTTACCTTAATTGCATCATCAAGATTTTCTTTCTTTATTGCCCTGCGGATAGAAAGTGCGGCCTCTACAGCCATACGTTTGTTCTGTTCATCACCACCAAGTTTTGGAACAAGAATATCCTGTGTAATTAAAACAGACGGGAATGATTCCAAGACTCCACTAAATGCATTTTGAAAAGAGGATGCAGCAACACTGAATTTGGCAGGATCTATTGTGGACATTGCCAGCAGCATAACAAAGAAACATAAAAGCAAAGTACACATATCTCCCCAGGTAGACATGTAAGCTGGGGCGCCTTTTTGCTGTTCCTCTTTTTTCCGGTCTCGCGGCATAATAATATTATCCTATTTTCGTTCTTTCATTGCATTGGCACGTAACCCTGGTTCTAAAAACGCTGTAAGTTTTTGTTCAACAATACGGGGGTTATCACCGGATTGCAGCGACATAATTCCTTCAAGCATCAACTCTTTTACAAGGATCTCTTTTCTTGAATAAGCCTTGAGTTTTTCTACCACAGGAAGGCAAACGGCATTAGCCAACAAGGAACCATATAGTGTTGTAATAAGTGCTACAGCCATATTTGGCCCGATTGATTCAACATCATTCATATTCCCAAGCATCAACACTAACCCTATCAGTGTTCCAATCATACCAAATGATGGTCCCATTGCAGCAAGAAAATCGAATATCTTGGCACCTTCCTCATGCCGAAGTTCAGTGAAGGTTATCTCTGTACTGAGAATGTCTTTTATCAGATCCGGTTCGGTACCATCAACAGCCAATTGTATCCCTTTTTTCAAAAATTCATCAGTAATTTCATTTGCTCTTGCCTCCAAAGCAAGAATTCCTTCCCGCCGTGCCTGCTCGGCAAATTCAACTAATTGACGAATAGTTTCGACAGGAGTAATTTTTTTTATGAAGAATGCATTTTTTACCACACCTGCTGCATCAAGCAGTTTATTTGGTGGAAATGCCGCAATAGTAGCAGATATCGCCCCCCCAATAGTTATATACATTGATGGGAGATCAATAAAAGCAGCTAAATTAGGAAGTTTTATACCCAACAGGACAAGCAGAAATGCACTGCCAATTCCGATAATTGTTGCCAGATCCATCTATCAGGCACTCCTTTCACCGATTCTGCTTTTCAAGAATCCTCTGATGAGTTCTTCTGCTTTGTTCCTGTAACAACTGCAATGCTCTGATTGCATAACTGTTTATATTTTATAGTTTTGCGTACTATCTCTTCAAGTCTGTTCTGCACAATTAATTTTTTACCGCTGATAAGCGTAATAACTGTATCAGGAGTAGATTCAAGCGATTCAATAAGATCTGCATTCAGAACAAACTCATGTCCGTTAATTCTACGCAATGCTATCATTTTAATTCCTTCAACAAAGTATATATGCTACCATTTCTTCATCATTATTTCAATATGGCAAAAATGGTTTAATTCCATTTTTGCCATATTGTCAGCTAAATTTCAAATTTAATTTTCAGATAGTTCAACAAGTTTTTTATCTGACCAATTGCACAAGTTCCTGTAACATATTGTCACTTGATGTAATAACACGCGCATTAGCCTGATATCCACGTTGTGTCGTAATCATATTTGTAAATTCTGTAGCCAAATCAACATTGGACATTTCCAACGCACCCGGTTTGATTTTTGTCGTAGATCCTATTCCTGGCCGCAATAAAACAGCACTACCGGAATTGTTGGATACAGAATACATGCTGTCACCAACTTTCATCAAACCGGCCGGATTATTAAATTCGGCAACATATATCATTGCAATTGAGTTTGAAACTCCATTACTATATATACCTGTTATCTCACCTTTTTCATCAATCGATATCTCCTGTAGTTTACCCATCGGATAACCATCCTGTTCCCTGGCAGCAGTTGTAGATTCAGATCTAAACTGTGTAATCCCATCAAAAGCACCAGGAGAACCAACATCCAGGTTAATTGAAACAACGTTTGACCCATTCATCGGATCAAATCTGAATGCAGTTGAGTTATCGTCAAAAGAGAATGCTGAAGGTGAACCGTCCTGACCGAATGTAATTCTACCCCGATTTCCACCAAGAATTGCCTCACCACTTTCTGTGGTAATTTCCCAAAGCCATTCATTTGGCTGTCCGGAGTGCGTAAAGGTAGTTGTAACAGTATGTGCATCACCAGACTCATCATATACCACAATGGAAGTAGAATGTACTGCTGTATCACGGGCAGTTTGAATTTCTGTTAAGGTATTATTCGCGTTAAATCTGGTAGGTGCAGGGGTATCATTATTTGAATTTGACGCACTGATAGACAGATTGGTTATTGCAAATGCTTCTTCAGCCTGTCCTCTTATTACTATAGCCCCATCGGGCAGCCTGTCATCATCCGTATTTGCCAAGTTGACACTTACAGATGGATTATCATAAATAGTCCCATCTGTCTCAGGTAAACTGAAAGCATTCTGGATGTGATTCAAAAGGTCAGCAAGACTGCGAATGGAGCTGGTATTTGATGGGTCAGGATCATCATAAACTGCAGAGGTAGTTGGAATCGTTGATCCACCTACAGCTCCGTTTATACTGATAACATCGCCAGGTTCAAGTCCAAGTGGATGACCATTAGAATCAAATATATCACTGAGCAGATCTGTTTCTCTGGCTGGAATACGTAATCCTGTTACGGAGTAATTACCAGAAATAGTTGCAGGAAAAGAGAATGCATTTGATACATATGAATTTGATCCGGGGCGGGAACTGCTTATTTGTAACCCGTTAATGGAAACCCCGGGATCCATGGATGTATCGATTGTTAAATCGCCATTGGTTGCATTCACAGATATGAGATTACTACCTGTTGCATTCCACAGATAAGCCTGTACCTCAGCCGCCAGATCTGCCATAGACATGCCATCTGCAACATTTACCCTTGTGGAATCTGCCCCTGCAATCGATATGACAATATCATCACCAACCTGGATACCAAGATCATTCCCATTCTGATCATACAATTCTGTCAATGTAGAATATTCCTGGGCCTGAGTGATATAACGGTTTGTATGTGTAATTGTACCCAAACCTTCAGAATCGGAATCAAGATTACTCGCGAATCTTATTTCAGTCGTAGCATTGGCAGGTGCTTTTTGCCCGTAAGGAATTGTAATGTCTCCGATACTGTTACCAGCAGGATATGTTCCATCCGAATCTGCCATTATCCCCTGCAGAGTAAACCCGTTTGTTGGTGAAACAAGCCTTCCAAAAGAATCAAGCTGTAAACCACCATTACGACTGTAAAACGTACCCTGTCCATTTGAAAATGCAAAATAGGCTTTACCTTCAAGTGCAAGATCAGTAATCTGCCCGGTTGTCTGAAGATTACCCTGGGTAAGGATCTGGTCAATTGAACCGACAGACATTCCAAGTCCGATCTGAAGCGGGTTCGTACCCCCGGCATTTCCAGCAGGTCTTGTAGCGCCCTGAAGAAGCTGAGCCATTGATTCTTCAAAAGTAACCCGGCCACATTTAAATCCTACAGTATTAACATTTGCGATATTGTTTCCCGTAACATCCATTGAAACCTGGTGATTTCTTAAACCACTGATTCCTGAATAAAGTGATCTTACCATAACCGCCTCCGAAATCAGAGCTATAATCACAAATTTTTGAAACTGCTTCAATCATTCAGCAGTTTGGGTACATCTGGTTTAAAAGCAGTCCTGCACCTAATCTGCAATTACAGCACTGTCAATGTTTGTAAAAATGTTCTCCCTGAGATTCTCTCCATCCATGGCAGTTATCACAGTTCTGTTTGGAATATTAACTATGAAAGCCAGATTTTCCATCAGAACCAGCGAATCTTTTCCTCCCTTTACCGCTACATTTGATACGGCTTTTTCCAGTTTATCTAAAATTAGAGGTGTTATCTCAATTTTTCTGCTTTTGATACGTGTCTGTGCATGAGCAGAAAACCTTAAGCCCTCAATTTTTGATTTAAGTACATTTGCAAAGCACAGGTTTCCGTTATTTCCTACATTTTGCACACTCCTGTCTGATTTGCTACGAACAATTTGATTATTGTTAATACTACCACTGCGATGTGCAGATATTAAGTTCTGAATATTGTGATCCGATGAGTCAATTCCAGTCATACAGTATCTCCGGATTCAGGACTGTCTATTGCAACTATATCCGACAAATTTACACTTGTATTTCCCATCCTGATTTGAGCATTACCACCAATATTCAAAATACCAGTCACAGCTCCCTGTTTGAAGGCATAAATTGATGGATTATTCACCTCTCCCTCAATATGAATTTTATATTCACCTTTTTGAGCATACTTTCCACTTACGGTTTCACCGTTCCAACTGAAATCTGCTGTTCCGGTATTGTCCCCTTTTACGATAGTGCTAAAGACGATTTCACCTGAAGAGTCTGTCAGATTAACCCTGAGACTTTCACGACCACCGGTGCTTATTTTAACAGTTACACTTTCATTATCCTGTTGATTATACCTGATTGTGTCCTGGCGTACCCGGATCTGTTTTCCAAGCAATGAAACTGCTGTTGTTGCCGGAAGAGAACCTTGTATTGTGTCTCCATTACCAGATGATACGTCAAGAATATTTCCAATAGAAAGTTCCTTGCCGCCAACCTTGACCATTGCCCCATCAGATGAAAATCTTACACCGGAAACAATATCCTGGATGAATGCATACAAGTCAGCGTTCACTTCCTGACCAACAATATAGATTCCATAAGTTCCGGGTTTTGCGGTCATTCCAGTAGTATCAGTTCCATCCCACTCAATAAAAGCAGCATTATCGAGATCTTTATCCGATGCAGATATTTCCTTGATAATTTCACCTTCGCTGTCTATAATCTGTACCGTTGCACTGTCTTCATTACCAAGGTGAATCCTTAAAGGTATTTTTTCGCCCGCAGTAGCCATCCATTGAACCATTGTCTGCTGCATTCTGACATTCTTTCCAATTAATGAAACTGCTGAAGAATTTGTCAGAGACTGAGCGCTGTATTTTTGTGCATCAACTGTTCCAATGAATGATTCGTTCATTTCCTTTATTGCGCTTTCAATATTGGAACTGCTTTCGAGTGAACGAAATTGTGCAAGCTGAGAAACAAATTCCGTATTTTCCATTGGATTGAGCGGGTCCTGGTATCTAAGCTGTGTCACCAAAAGCAAAAGAAAGTCATCTTTGCCCATCTCCTTACTGGCATTCTTGAACAAACCACTGTTTCTATCACCAGTTACTGTGCTTGTTGACGAATCAACCGTATTATCGACTACCGATGCCCTGGCTGTATAAGATTCAGTACTTGTGTTAACCAGACTGGAAATATCTGAAGTCACGCTCATATTATTGCCTTCCTGCGCTGAAAATTAACAGTTTACAAATATGTAAACATTGTCTATCCAAAGTATTCAACTGAATTATTTCCATAACGTTTACCGGTTTCGGTACCAAGAGTAATGCCAGATGATTCATTATCACTTGTGTCATCACTGAATTGGGAATTATCACCAAATCGCTTCCGAGCTCCGGAATTTCCATTCCTGGCAGCATACATATCACTGTCCCTGTTCCAGGCATTTCCACCCACATCTACATCAAAAGAACCTGTCTGAAGATTCTGTTGTGCAAGAGTATCCTTTAGTGATTGCATATTACTTTCAATAATCTGTTTAACCTGCTGGCTTTCTACCTGAAATTTTACAATAACGATATCACCTTCCATTCTGATCTGACATTTCACATCTCCAAGCGATTCTGGACGCAACTGTATTCGTACTTCATTAATTCCGGAACGAATCGCAGTGTTCAGTTTTTCATTGACCTGATTCATAACCGAATCATCAAGAGTACGCCCGAGAGCACTACCAAGCTTTGATTCAATAAAATTGGATTCACTTACAGCCAGAGGTTTTATAGTTGGTGAAGAGGATGTTACCTGTTCGGTTCCTTCGGTATCATTCTGGATTTCATTAACATCTGCCGTAATAATTTCCGATATACCAGGAAGATTCATTTTTTCATTTCCCCTGGCAGCTTCTTCATTCTCGATTTTAACCGCTTCAGTATTCTCTTTTACATTTTCCAGCCTGTTCTCAAGCCTTAACATCTGTCTGAATGTTTGAGAATCGAATTTTTCCAGTTCACTATGGCGGGTTACTCCGGCGTTTATTGATAAAGAACTCTGCTTCTGATCCGTATTCTCACTGATCAATAATGATATCTTCTTGATAAGAGATTCCACTTCCTTTTCGGGATTTACAACAAGATTGTCAAACAGTTTCTGAGCGTGTCTTGACGGCATACTCAAATCAGATGGATTAATTGCCTGCGGAATATTTCCGGCATGTTTCTGATTTGTTAACTCCGAAAGTTTTTGACCAATTTCAGATGAGATATTGAGCATATTCAGGCCGATTTCAATCATGAACATATTTTTTCTTATATAGCCGCAAATTTCATCATTCATTTCCGGAGAGATAATTCTGTCACCAATTTCCACAGATTCATTATTTATAGCAGTGCTGTCAAGGCAACTAATAATTTCTTTCAGAAGCATGACAATTTCTGCCAAATAATCAACCGTTTCATCAGAAACACCGTTTTCAAAACTCAGTTTGTCGATATCCTGATCAATTTGTAATTTCAATTCCCGTGATATGTTTATCAGAGCTTCCTGTATTGTTTCTGCTGCAAGTTTATTTTGCATAATGGAACTGGTTTCTGAACCGCAAAAATCTTCTGTTTGATCCAGTATTTCCAGATAAATTCCCCTGGCAAAATCATGTTCAAAACTAACCGAATCGGGAGTCTTTTCACCAGTAAAATCCATATTGCTTTTACTGTCAATATTCTTTTCTGTGTTCTCTTTTGCTTCTTTATTGCTTTTAGCTATTTGCAGATAGAGTTCCTTGAAACTGATACCGGATTGTCCATGGATTTTCAGACCGCCTTCCTGAAACGATTCCTGATTTTTACATATATGGTTGTTTGGCCTGTTCCCATCATCCGGCAGCCTTAACTGTAATCCATCTGTTTTCATTTATAACTGCTCCTTTTCAGATTAACCTGTTTTTAGATCTCCGGTGCCAGAATTTTACTGATTCTGTTTGCTTTATCTTTTGATAATGCCGAAAGTATTTTTGCCTTCTGACGATCATCATTTATGGATGAAATTATTTGTGATGATAGTTTATCCGGAAGTGTTTCCAGGATTTTTGCCGCCTCCGCAGCACGCATGGCTCCATATACTTTTGATAAATCCTTTAACCTTTTTGCACTCAGAGAATCGCTCTGTAATACAAGAGATTCTATTTTTTCCCGCTCTTTTTTTAAATTTTCACGCTGTTCCTTAAGCTCCTGTTGCATAAGATCTATTCGTTTCTGTTGTTCGGAAAGTCTGCTGCGTTCCCGTTCAATTTCAACACGCTCTTTTTGAATTGCCTGAAAGGTACGGGAGTTAATGGCAGCAAGAGAATCCCTTTTAGCAGTATGCTGTATGATTTCAACCTTTTTACTTTCATCATTTTCTTTTTCACCATAATCAAATTCTATTCTGGCCACCCCGGTAATAAACAGCATGATAAAATATAGCAGCGGAAAAGAAAGTATCGACACTGCTGCTATTGCTATATAGTCTTTCATTTTAAGGTTGATATTCATATCCGGCCTTTTTTACAAGTACAAAATTCAGCAGAGAGCATATGCAAGAGCTATGCCAGCAAAAAATGACTGATTTCGATAATTATATCATGTTTGATTTCAAGTGGTTATAGTAATTTGAAGAAGATACATTAATTATTTGATGTATATCGGGAAGGAAGTAACTGCCGTTGGTAAGGGAAAATTATTCCTATACGGATGATCAAATTCAAAAAAAGATATGAATAACCCGGGGGTACAAACGAAAACTGGTTGAAGTGATTCATACATTCAAAATAGCTGATATTGTATTTCAACTATGAATAAGGTCTGGATTCAGTTTTATCCGGAACCGTTTTAAAACACCTGCCAGTTTTCAACAAATGACCATCTTGAAAACGTTTTAAATATTTTGTTTTGGCAGGTATTATTTGATGTATTAAAACTATTTGAACTTATATTGGTTTGATTTGATCACGGGTTTGCCATGCAATTGCAGCATTTAAATGTCCGCCTATCAAGATTACAATATTCATTATGTAAAGCCATAACATAAACGCTATTAATGCACTTAATGAACCATAAACCAGATTATACCGATTCAGACTGCTATTGAGAAACCATGCAAATCCGATTGTCAGAAATCCTGTGAGCAGCGTTGCAATAACAGAACCACCAAAAACATCCCTCCATTTGATAGTTGCTTTAGGTACCAAACGGTAAAGTGCCATGAAAACCCAAAAAGTGAAAACCATAAGTGTGATTCTTGATAATAGTTTTACAGGAAATGGATTGGCTAAAATACTTTCAATATACCCTGCTATAAACCCTGTAACAGTTTGCATAATAAGAAACAGCAATAGCAGAACAAAAAATGATGTAACCATTAATATTGAGATCAAACGTCCTTTGAGATAATTTCTGACTGGATCCATTGGCCAGGCCCTGCTCAAATTCACCTGGATAGTATTGAATACACCGGATGCAGACCATAAAAGGCCAACTATACCAAAAATACTCACGCCCCCTCTATATGCAAGTACCTGTACCAGATTAGCCTGTATTATCCCGATAGCATCCCGAGGAACAAAATTTGAAATAGAATCAAGCACCTGTCTCATAACCTCCTGGCTGTCCATAAAATAACTGCCTATGGATATTACAAGTATTAAAAGAGGGAAAATCGACAGAAACGAAAAAAAAGCAGCAGCAGCAGCAGCTTCAGTGACTCGTTCTTCAATTACCCGTTTTAGTGCATGTTTTATTATTCTGTTTACAACCCTTAATTGCTTCATAAACCCATAACAGATTCAAGCTTTTCTCTTGAAACAACACCTTCCCTTAAAATCGTAATTTCATCCCTTTCCGAAATTTTTATAACAGTAGATGGCTCAGACAAAGGCAGTAAACCAGCATCAATCATGAAATCAACACTATCTGAAAATGTTTTATAAATAAAATCAGGATCAGGATTATATTTTTCATTACTGATATTCGCACTTGTAGAAAAGAGAGGAGTAGCTGTGATTGTATTTACAGCCTTTATAAAGGGATGATCAGAGATTCGGATTGCAACTCCCTGCGGATTTGAGTCTGAATGAAGTACCAGTGTTAAAAGCCCGGGCCAGAATTGATCTACAATTTTTAATGCAATTGAAGAAAACCTGATATCGTAATGTTTGAAATACTTCAGATCAGATGCGATATGAATCATTGGATTACCCGCAAACCTGCCTTTGATCTCCAATATTCTGCTTTTAACACTATCCGAATCAGCACATCCACCTATCCCATAAATTGTATCTGTTGGATAAACGAAAACCGACTCTGATTTAACAAGATGGCAAATGTAATCCAGATGTTTTTTGTTATCAAGAACTGAGTGAAGCGTAATTCGTTCAGCTTTCATTATCACCAAACTGTAAGCGATAGTTTTTCATTTTATCCATTAAAGCAGTATCTGCACAACCTAAAATCTGAATCGCAAGAAGAGCCGCGTTCTTTGCATTTCCAATACCAACACATGCAACAGGTATCCCACCAGGCATCTGAACTATTGAATACAAAGCATCCTGACCACGCAAAGGCCCACTATCACCCGGCACCCCAATAACAGGTAAAACAGTCAGGCTTGCAATTACACCCGGAAGATGAGCCGCAAGACCTGCAATGGCAATAATAACAGAAAAACCCTGATCCTTTGCACTTAAAGCGAATTTTCTGATTTTATTTGGATTCCTGTGAGCAGAAATAATCAGTGTTTCGTACTTTACTCCAAATTCCTGAAGAACATTTTCGGCTTTTTCGGCAAGCTGAAGATCTGATTTTGATCCCAAAATGATTGCTACTTTCATAATGCTATATTTTCTTCCCTTTGGAGTTTTAAACGCGAGACACCTTTACTGCCAATATCACCTCTGTATGTTTTCCCTTCAAAATTTATATCCGTTACGCCTTCATACGCCGCATCAATTGCCTCTAAAAGACCATCAGCCCATGCACTTACAGCGAGTACTCTCCCGCCATTGGTTATCAGACGCTCTTCTCTGTCTAACGCAGTTCCACTGTGATAGATATCCACGTTTTCCCTGTCCTGCTCAATCTCTTCGATCCCGGTAATCACTTTGCCCTTTTCATATTTTCCCGGATAACCACGCGATGCAAGAATCACAGAAACACAGTATCCTGGTTTCACATTCCAATCCACTTTTTCCAGTTTTCCTGCAGCACAGGAATGAAACAGTTCATACCAGTCAGAATTCACAAGAGGCAAAACAGCCTGAGTCTCGGGATCTCCAAATCGACAGTTGAATTCTACAACCTTAGGCCCCTCAGAAGTAATCATTATACCACAGTACAATAAACCCTGATATCTGCATCCTTCTGTTTCCATAGCATTTAGAACCGGTTTAATAATTTGATTTTCAACTTTTTCGAGCATTGCTTTATCCATTATTGGTGCTGGTGCATATGCTCCCATCCCCCCCGTATTAGGCCCCTTATCTCCATCATTGATTGCTTTGTGATCTTGAGAAACCGGTAAAATTTTGTAATTTCTGCCATCTGTAAGAACGAAAACAGAAGCTTCTTCACCAACCATTTTTTCTTCAAGGATTACAGTATTTCCTGCTTCACCAAAACTTTTGTTATCGAAAATATCAATAAGTGTATTTTCTGCGATCTCTATTGAATCACATACGACAGCACCTTTTCCAGCAGCAAGTCCACTGACCTTTATAACAATTGGTGCTCCATGTTGATGCAAATAGTCAACAGCAGATTTCTTATCAATAAAAACACTGTGTGATGCTGTAGGAATGGAATATTTTTTCATCAATTCCTTGGCAAAAGCTTTACTGCCTTCGATTCTGGCAGCACTTTTTGTAGGCCCAAAGATAGTTAAGCCCTTTTCCTTAAAAGCATCTACAATACCCTCAACAAGTGGAGCTTCAGGACCAACAATGGTAAGATCTATTCCATTATTGTGTGCCCACTCTGCAAGATCACTTATGCTGTTGATTTTTTTGTCAACCAACATGCATCCATCCTGCTCCATACCCGGATTTCCAGGAAATGCGAACAAACAAAGTGGTCGATCAGAACGTAACAGGGCCTTTAAAATAGCATGCTCTCGTCCTCCATTACCTATAATGAGAACTGAGTTCATAAAATCCAAAAAACCTCCTCTTACAGATTTTGGTGCAAAATGAATTATCAGCAGATTTTACTGCCAAAGCATGTTAACAATAACATGCAGTAAAGTTATTGGGAACATAAAGATCCAATTTCTGTGAATCTTGCTCTTAAAAATATCTAATGAAGCCAGAGTAAACAAGATTACGACATATTACATTGCAGATTTTCACTTATGTAGAAATATTGGAATGGATTGTACAGTCTTGTCGCCACTTATCCGTAAGACATATAGACCGTTTGAAACTGAATTCAAAGGTATACTTATGTTTTTTGATTTTTTTTCATAATTCCGCTTTAAAACGACTTTTCCAGAAAGTGTCGAAATTGTGCATATACCCTGTTCTTTTTGTAAAAGAGTTATTTCCAAACTGTTTCTGGTAATTCGGTGTTTCACCTTCGATTCGTTTTTATTAGGCCTGGCCAACCGTACTTTATTACCCTGCTCTTTATCCCAATCAACTATACCCTGAGCACTTACAGCGAGAACATACCAGGAATTGTGAGGCAGCCACTGCTCAATCCAGCGCCAGTTTTCCGTATTACCATCATCATAAGGTTTCCATAATGGAAAATTCGTATCAAGTGTGTCACCGGTAATACCATTACAAATGCCTCCAGGTACATTCGGGAATGCATCTATTCCCGGATAATCGGGATAATTCAGTACACCTTTACCGTACATCATGCATACTCCAAACGGATTTTTCCCTAAAATCCAGTCCAGATTTGCAGAGGCAAGTGTAAGAATAGTATCCGAGAGGTTTACTCCAGCATTCCATGAAAGATATGCTGCAGCAGTAATTGATGAAAGTCTTGCATTTTCTCCCTGCCACCAGTACCCAGTTTCATTTTGATGTGGAATGAAAAAAGAGACATCAACCTGCTGGTTGTCTGTATTCCTGCGGCCGCCATATACTTCAAATTCATATATTGAAAAACCATATTCTATTCCACGCTCTCTTCCCTGCATTTTGACAAATTGACAGCACACCGGTTCAAATGTGTGTACTTTTCTGCCAGGGCCTTCATTCTCTATACTTACAACTGTTGTCCATGTTATATTGTCGTCTGAAATCTGTATATCATACTTTTTACCATAAGCAGCTTCCCAGTTAAGAACAACCGATGAAATCTCATACTGCTCTTCCAGATCTATAACTACCCACTCAGTATCAGAATATGGCTCACCACTTGCCCATCTTGTAGTAGCACTTCCGTCACACATATTTTCTGCCGGAAAATCGTTTTGAATCTGAGAAACACTTACCGGTTTTTCTTTCGCAATGTTATTTTCACCACCCGAAAAAGAAAAAGGTGGCACATGGCTTAATCGTGGATAATAAAACGGATTGGGTACTTCGAGAGCTCGTTCAATATAGCCATTTAAAACAGTTTTGATAGCTTCTTTTACATTTTTTTCATCTGCCGGAACCAGATCCATATATTCAAGTAAAGCAATAACCGGCAAACCTTCATCTGCTGCATGATAAAACGGTCGTTTGAAATCTTTATCACTCCAGAAAAATCCCTGACTGCTGACCATTTGAAGTAATTCCTGGGCCCTGTCCGATGCATCATTTAAATAACTGGTTTCTGAAGTTGCTCGATACAGTTCTATTGATGCCAAAAGAGCACAGTAATCATCAATAATATTCTCAACCCCGTCGTCACAGTACGAAATATTTTTCTCCAGCAGATGGGTATAGGCTTTTTGAGCAGAATTAAGGTATTCTGCAGACAACTCACCACTTACATTGAGTCTTGCACATCTTGCCAGTGCAGCTATCGCAACCCCTCCGCCTTCACGAAATGCAGCCTGATAATCGGTACTTTTCACACCTGTTCTAAGGTTCACATCAGGTTCATCAGGATTATAATACCAGGTACATATTTCTCTTGTATCCCATCCCCATCGATCAAAAACATTTATATAGAAAAACCCTTCAGGATCAAGAACCCTGCACAGATAATCCGCCCCCCAGGCAGCTTCACTGATTATTTTTAATCTCATTTCACTTGAAATCTCGGGGTTCAAGTCAAGCGATTTTAAAAGTGACCAGACAACAAACGGAATTTGCTGAGGAGGAAAGAAATTGGAGTATGCAAGATGGGACAGGTATTTTCCCCGATCCCCGGTTGCATCATTCCAGCCACCATTTACATTCCGATAAACATCCGCTGAACCGAACACTGGAACCTGTGAGTCATCATTAGTGTTACGCATTCCGGTAAAAAAAGTTACCGCATCTTCATATGTTCTTGTCACGAGAATATTCGTATCAATTTCAAATGAAACAGACTGGGAATCCCCATAATGAAGCGAATAAATACCCGGAGCCCTGAACGAACTAAAGTCACAAACCAGAAATGGACCACCCCACCCACTGATATCAAGAGGCCCGCTGAGTTTTCCGGCAAAAACTACATTGTTTTCATTCAAGATAAAAAATGAATCGGACGAAACAGTTTCATCAGACAGATCTAATACAGCATATTTTGGTCCCTCAAGATCATAACCGACCTGATTTACTCTAATAGCAGATTTTGAAAATGTAGTAATCAGAACTAAAAATATTGAAAGGTAAATTAATCGTCTTTGCATCAGTACTCCATTACACAAATTAACAGTTGTAATTTTAAAATCATTTTCCGCATTAATTATTCTTGGTGTTAACTATTTTGAATCCGGTTCACATGGCTGCTGCACACAAAAAAGATCTCAGTTTTATTAAGTTAAGTATAATGAATTTAAACCTAATATAGTAACAATTCCTTCAAGCGATCTGCTTCGCGGATATTGGTTAAGAACCAGATCCAGAACGTTTAATATTCATTCGTGTACGACTACGACAACGATTACGACAACGACAACGACAACGGTGAAAGATAGATATGACCTTCACAGCCATAAAAACCTTTCTGCAGTAGTGCCGCTGTGCAGCTCATTCCCGCACTGCGGGACAAGCTGTAAATTAATCGTCCGATTTAGGTAACACTTAAATTCTTTCTATAAGTCCACCTGCTAAAACTTTGTTTTCTTTATATATTACAGCAGATTGCCCCGGTGCGACAGCCCTTACAGGTTCAGATAATTTAATTCTAAGTGCATTATCACTAATTTCATCAATATGACAATCTACTGGTTTGCTTTTATATCTTACCTGAACAGAATAAGTCTCAGATACAGTTATTTTTTCAAAGCCAAAAACCACATTTTTAACTACAATTGATCCGGAAAAAAGATCTTTGCTCTCTGCAACAATTATCGCGTTTTTTTCAGGACAGATCTCTTTTACAAACATCCTCCTGCCAAACGCTCCCAACCCCTTTCGCTGTCCGATCGTGTAATTACAAATCCCACAATGTGTACCTAAAAGGTTTCCCTGGAGATCCATAATCGGACCACTGGCCTGATCACACGACCGATTCTCATTTACGAATTCAGTATAACTCTTTTGCGATACAAAACAAATGTCCTGACTCTCCTCCTTTTGAGCATTAGAAAAACCGATCTTTGTTGCTATTTCCCTAACCTGCTGTTTTGTATATCTTCCCAGAGGAAAGATAACCCTGGCAATATTTTTTGAATAAAGAGGGTATAAAAAATATGACTGATCTTTTTTGGTATCAGTTCCACGAAAAAGCCCTCCATCACGTATTGATGCATAATGACCTGTTGCAAGATAGTCATAACCCATCGAAAAAGCTGATTCCAGAAGATATCCAAACTTTATGTGCATATTACAACGTATACACGGATTTGGAGTCCTGCCCTGACAGTACTCCTGGATAAAATTATCAATAACAGCTTGTCGAAACAGAGAATTAACATCAACAACTTTATGCTCAATTTTGAGTGCTTCACAGATTCTGGCTGCGTCAGTAATTGCTTTTTCATTACTTCCAATTTTCATGGTAATCCCACAAACCATATAACCATCATTACAGAGCAAGGCAGCAGCTACCGATGAATCAACTCCCCCACTCATTGCAACCAACACTTTTTTCATTTCTCTCTCTTTTTCTAAAATTAACCAATACTGTCCAGAGCATTTCTAAACAGGTGCGTTTACTTTTGTTTATGCATCATTTTAATTCAGCAAACCAGTTTTTAATACACCCGGACTATCATGTTTTTCAAAAAAACTTCCGAGATCTTTCTTTTATCATTCCACCCTGCGAATAAAAGGTGACCTGTTAGCCCATTCCATCTCGATCAGGTTTGATTACATCATGAATAAATTATCTTTTCTCAATTCACTTTGTCGAAAAAAAACAAATCCGGTTTGGATTAAATTAGTTTTATGATCAAGGCAGTATAACACAGTGTTAAATATTTTGAGGTATTTATGTTTTCTAATAACCTGATCTCACTTGAAGATGCGCTAAAGAACAATACATTCCCCCAATTGGAAACATTCCCGTGTCCTTTCGATTCAAATAAAAATAATGGTATTATCAGAATTATTTTTCCGGAATTTACTTGTGTGTGCCCCAAAACCGGTTACCCGGATTTTGCTGCAATCGGTCTGTATTATCTTCCCAAATCATTATGTTTAGAGTTAAAAACCTGGAAACTTTATCTGAACTCATTTCGAATGATAGGAACTTATCATGAAACAGTTACATACCATCTGTTTGAAACAATAAAAAAAGTACTTGATCCATCATGGCTTCTGGTCACAGGAGATTTTTTCCCCCGTGGAAATGTAAATACAACCATAGTTTTTGAAACACCCGGCAACAGACCCCATGGTGCAGATATTCTTATCGATTCTCTCCCTACACATTGCCGAAAATTTGAATCAAACAAGCCTGCATTGTAAAATTTAGTCTTAAAGATGAATTACGGATTCTCTATCCAGTTCGTATGGAAAAATTTTCCACGAGGCTGATCCACTCTCTCATACATATGGGATCCAAAATAGTCCCGCTGTGCCTGTATGAGATTTGCAGGAAGATTTTTACTTCTGTATCCATCATAAAATGCAAGCGCTGAAGAAAATGCCGGAACAGCAATACCAGTCTGCACAGCAAAAGCAACAACAATACGCCATGAATCGAGACACTTACTGATCAGATCGCAGAAGTATTCATCCATAAGCAAATTGGAAAGTTCGGGATTCAATTCAAAACCATTTTTAATGTAATCCAGAAAAGTACTCCTAATAATACACCCCTCTCTCCATAACAGTGCGACATTGCCATATTTAAGATCCCAGTTATATTCCAGTGATGCCGCATGCATAAGCATAAAGCCCTGAGTATATGATATTATTTTCGAAGCAAGAAGTGCTTTTTGAACATCTTCAGGAACAATTTCTATTGAATTAATCTTTTTTGACGGACCAGGTAATATTTCTGATGCTGAAACCCTCTGCTCTTTAAATGAGGATAACATTCTTGAAAAAACTGCTTCTGTTATCAATGTGACAGGTACTCCAAGTTCCGAAGCAGACTGAATGGACCATCTTCCCGTTCCTTTTTGCCCTGCAGTATCAAGTATTTTATCTACCAACGGACTGCCGTCCGAGTCTCTGCACCTGAGAATATCTGATGTAATTTCAACAAGATAACTATTGAGTTCAGTATCATTCCATAATTTGAAAATGTCTGCAATTTCATCTGTACTCATGCCCATTGCACTTCGTAGTATATGATATGCCTCGCTGATAATCTGCATGTCACCATATTCAATTCCATTATGTACCATTTTTACATAATGCCCCGAACCATCCGGACCAACCCAATCGCAACACGGCGTCCCGTCAGCAGTTTTAGCACAGATCGACCTGAATATTTTTTCTATAAGGGGCCATGCTGTTTTGGTCCCTCCGGGCATTATTGATGGACCATGTCTGGCACCCAGTTCTCCTCCGGAGATCCCCACTCCTATAAACATCACCCCCTTTTTCTCAAGATATTCTGCACGATTAACCGAATCCTTGAAATATGAATTTCCGCCATCAATGATAAGATCACCATTTTCCAGATAAGGTAATAGCTTATCTATAAACTGATCAACTGCAATCCCGGCTTTAACCATGAGCATAATTTTTCGGGGTCTTTTCAGATTTTTTATGAATTCTTCAATGGTATATGCAGGAATAATGTTGCTTCTTCCGTTGGCAGCACCATTAATAAAATCATGAGTCTTTGAAGCTGTGCGATTGAATACAATTACATCAAATCCATTATCACTCATATTTAAAACGAGATTACTACCCATTACAGCCAAACCAATTACTCCGATATCTCCCTTGGGTTCCATATAAACTCCTGCGGTTTAAATATTAATTTGCAAAAGTAATTATTCAGGTTCAAGACGTCTGGTATTTATTGCCGTGTCAGTTTACAGATAATACAGCAGTTTATCAAACATACAATCACGGTTAGTACTTGTTAAGATATGTCAAAATGTGCAGATGTTGCGAAAAAGAACTTATTTAAAAGAGCAGCACTATTCAGGTCGCAGAACAGATACCTTAAAACCAAGACCGGCCAGTATTTGTGCTTCTTTTTTTTGATTATTGCTGAGTTTTATCCGATATCTTGAAAATTCATGTCTGTGCTGATAATCTTTTCTGAATGTATCAAATACTTCGGCTGGTTTCAGGTTTTCATTATTCATTTTTTCTTTAAATCGTGCAGAATCATCAGAAATTTTATAAGTTCCTGAAATAGCATCCTGGATTGGTGATCTGGAAGAACCAATATCTATTTGATCAATGATATCTGTTAAAATACCCCTGGGTAAATTCCAGCCATATTTCTTGTAAAAATAAGCACAGGCGCCATCATAGATCATCTTGGTTCCTCTGAGTTTTCCTTCATAGGAATGTCCCGCAATGTGTGGCGTACCAATATCAACAAGGTTCAGGATTTCTTTGTTAATGGAAGGTTCACCCTCCCAGACATCAAAAACAACCCCGCCAAGATTGTCTATTCCATTTATTACCGACTTCTCGTCAACAATTTTACCCCTTGATGTATTTAACAGAAAAGCACCTTTTTTCATTCTTGATAAAAAGGGGCTGTTAACCATCTGTATGGTAGAGTCCTCTCCATTAGTATTGAGCGGAACATGTAGTGTAATTATATCAGCTTCGGAAAGAACTCTTTCAAGGGGAACATATACATCACTTCCGGTCAGGCGTTTTTTAGGAGGATCATTGAGCAAACAATTAATCCCAAGCGTTTCTGCAAAACGATATACCTTTGAACCAATATTTCCCACTCCGATTATTCCAAGCATCATATCTTCAATTGATTTACCTTTTTTTTCTGCTAAATGCATTATTGCTGCAATTGTATATTCTGCGACCGATTCCGCATTCGAACCTGGAGAATAAGAGAACCCAATATTGTATTGACGTAAATAATCTGTATCAATGTGATCTACTCCGACAGTTGCACTTGCAACGAATTTGATATTGCTCCCTTCAAGTAATTCTTTATTGACCTTCGTAACAGATCTAACCAGTAAAATCGATGCATCTTCAAGTACCGTTCTTTGAATTTTCCTGCCACTAACAGTGATCACTTTTCCAAAATGGCTAAATGCCTCTTCCACAAAGGGAATATTTTCGTCAGCTATGATTTTCATTTGTTTATTCATTTGCGATTATCCTGATTTAAGACGCAGATGCTGCCATCACATCCATAAAACTCTTTCTACACCAGATACCGATCTCTTTTAAGCTCTTCAAAATAACTAATATCCTGTTAGAAGTGAAGAATCCCTTACTTTATCTGAACAATTTTCTACAGGATTATGAAAAAAATTATTGCAACATATATTTTTTTGTGCGAATACTTAAATTGTATTGTATTATTATGAAAATGGATTTAGCAAATAAAATCAGGTCATCAATTTTTGGTGCAATTCTGGGAGATGCCATGGGAGTACCTATTGAGTACACATCAAGGCATGAAAACTCTCTGTGCTCTGTGAAAAATCTTTTAGGGTATGGAAGGTTTGATCATCCCGTAGGAACATGGTCCGATGACAGCTCAATTATTCTATGCACAACAGAAAGCCTTTGCAGTGGCTACAATCTGAACCATCT
This sequence comes from Fibrobacter sp., assembly GCA_012728995.1. Lineage (GTDB taxonomy): Bacteria > Fibrobacterota > Chitinivibrionia > Chitinivibrionales > Chitinispirillaceae > JAAYEB01. The sequence continues at coordinate 39,229 of JAAYEB010000209.1, forward strand.
TGCAGAAACTTATTGTAAATGGCTTTTTGAAGGCTATTGGACCGCGCTTGGATATGTTTTTGATGCAGGATTAACTACCTGCCTGGCATTGGACAGATTACACTCTGAAGGATCCGTTTCCTGTTGTGGTTGTGATTCTGAAGATGATAACGGGAATGGCTCTCTTATGCGCATGCTGCCGGCCGCTCTTTTTTTTCATAACAATAATTTTGATGATTTCATGGAAAAAATTCATGATATTTCATCTCTGACCCACTCGCACCCAAGAACTATTATAGGATGTGGTCTTTATTCTCTTCTGGTTTTGGAACTTATTACTAATAACGATAAAGAGGAAGCTCTCCGGTCTGCAGTTTCAAAAACTTTGGAGTATTACAACAGATTTGATCAATATAAAAATGAATTATGTCACTATATGAGAATTTTTTCTCTTGAACTTCTTTCATTGAATGAAAACGAAATACATTCCTCAGGTTATATAGTCGAAACACTTGAAGCAGCAATCTGGTGCTTTATTAAAAATGATTCTACTTACCAAATACTTCATTCTGCAACAAACCTTGGTTTGGAAACAGATACTACAGGTACCGTTGCAGGTGGACTTGCCGGCATGGTATATAATCTTGATGATGTGCCACAAGAGATTATTCAATCGCTTGCCAGAAAAAGAGAAATCGAGAACCTGATCAGAAAATTTTCAGACATTGTGATTAGCAATACCTGATCAAACACTTTCAAATAATAAATGAATCGCACTAAAAAAAAGAAAAGTAAGGGCTGATACAGAATGAAACCAATTCATATCAGAGATTATGATTTGCTCGTAATAGGAGAATGCTATATTGAATTCAGGTGTAACGGGGATATTTGTCTTTGTAATACTTTCGAAAAAGATATTGGGGGTGCTGATATAATCGTTGCAGCTACTGCTGCCCGACTTGGTTCCGGTGTTTCATTCATATCAGCAGTTGCACGGGATCCATTTCATACCATGATCCGGGAACAACTTCTTGCTCAGGGCATTAATATCGATCATGTAATTACAAGTCAGGGTTATAATGGTATCTATTTCACCAGTTCACGTTATCCAGATCAAAGAGAATATCTCATACACCGTCCTGGATCTGCAGCACAATATATCACCCCATCAATGATTTATGATGATCTCATTGAGAATTGTAAAATCGTATATGCTTCCAGCGAATTGCAGTCAGTTTCAAAAGCTTCGCGACATACAATTTTCAAGGCGTTTCAATTTGCCCATAGCCATAATATCATGGTTGCATACGACCCAAATCTCAGACTTCAACGATGGTCACTTGATGACTCAAAAGAAAGCTTATGGAGCGTTCTTCCGTTAATTGATGTCATTTTCCCTTCTTCTCCCGATGAATCCAAAGCTCTATTCGGTTATGAACGTCCACTGGATATCATCGGATTCCTCTGGGATAGAGGCGTCTCAATCGTTGTTGTAAAAATGGGATCTGAAGGCTGCCTGGTTGGATATGATGGAAAAATTGAAGAAATTTCTCAAGAAAAATGCTCAGAACCAGTTTCTAATCTTACTCTTATTGGAAGTGCTTTCAATGGGGGATTTTTACACTGCATAGCCCGTGGATATGATCCTTTTACAGCTGCACAACTGGCCAATTCAGTTGCTTTGTATAAAGGAATAAAGGGTGGAGGAATAAATTCACTTCCTGTATCTTCAGACATTGTTGTCTGATTTTGCTGTCCTGAAAGAAATGACTTTCTAAGGCACCAGATATGCAGGTGTTTTTCTTGACTCTGTCATTAATTATTACATTTCCCTATCGAACTCAAAGGGATAATTTATCGTTAATTCTCCCAGACTATCAGGAACTGCTTTGAATTTCCAGTTATGAATTCTTTGTACTACCTCATGTTCAAATTTTTGATCACCCAGATTCGACTGTAAGATTTCAGCACTCTCTATCCCTCCATCTGGCCTGATTCGCATTTTCACGACCATTTTTCCGGAAATCTTTATACCTGCCCTTAAACGTTTATTATAGACATATCTCAATTCATTTTTACGTTCATCAATCACCTGTTTAAGTGCTTCCGGTTTTCTGTATGGATTTTGAACGAGCAGCTTTTTTAGTTCCAGTTCACGCATTCGTGCATCACTTAATGTACTCTGTTTCGGCAGTAGTTTATTGTTTTGCTGCTCTATACTACGCGTTACAGTAACAGTTTCTTCTAACGATTCCATATTTCCAATCTGATCAATCATTTTGAGAATACTGTCATTTGGAATAGCAACTAAATCATTTATACCGACTTTACTGAGTAACTCAGCTTTAATTGAATTCCTGGTTAGAAATCCCTTATATTTATCTACACTTTCCTCAAACATTTTGTCCTGGTATGCTTCAAGCTTACGACGAGCTTCTTCTGCGATCTGTTTTTGCTGATTATAAAATTCTCCGAGCATTAGCATCCGGCGATTAGCCCGTTTTGCCCAGTTTTCTGTCTTATCTATTTTCATTACAATTCTATATTCCATCATGGCATCCTCATTTTCACCCAACTCTTCATGAGCTCTTCCCTTGAAATACCGTGCTTCTGATATTAAATCGTTTTGATCATTCCCGTTTTCAAGGAACATCGAGTAGTTTTTAATCGCATTTCTAAAATCCATTAAAAGATAAAACTGTCTGGCTTTTTCAATTTTTGGCAGCCTTGTTTTTTCCAGTCTTTTCCTTTCATTTTCCATAGATTGTATAAAATCAAGAAGTTTCCAGGATAAAATCCCTTCATCTGTTTCCGGATAATTGCTTATGACGATTTCATATACCTGTTTTGCCTTGTCATAATTACTGATCATTGAAAAACAAAATGCTTTATGAACCAGAATAGCTGCCCGCAACCGTGGTGTTATTGATGAAGCAGAAAGAACTTCATCGTAAAGATTCAAAGCTTCCTTATATTTTCTGTTTCTTTCCAGAAAATAAGCTATTTCCAGTACTTCCAGCACTTTGTCATCTTCTTTTGTATTTATGATTGATTTTCCCAACAACAAACGGATAGCATTCAATGTCAGGCGAATCGGTATCTGATAAATTTTTTTCTCGATCGGTGTTCTCTGATTTTCGAACTGATTTCCTGATGTCAGAGCCTGAATTTTTGCTTCGAGTTCATAATCAGAATTTTGATCTTCCCCAAAAAGCATTCTTCGTTTTATTAGTTCGTATTTTGCGACTATGCTGAATGTATTTGAAATTCTGTCTCGTGAAGCGATTTTACCGAGAAGATAGTTGATTTCACTGAACCTTATATCTACCAGAACGATATTAAACAATATGGTAAAACCCAAAAGTATCAGAACTGATACATATTTCAATGTTGGATTCATTATCATTGCCTCATGCTTCTGCGGGCACGATTAACCATATCCGGATCTATCAACTGTGTAGGACTTACAGGTCCGCTCCTGCGATCTATTGCATAACAAGACCCATCCATACTTTTTACATACTTTTTGACTTCTGCAGCAACCGCAACAATCTCGGCATGCCTTCGAAATGCCCTTTGCATGTTAGTTACTGCAGCTACAGAAATACTCATGAGCGGGAAACGCTGCGCCTCACCTTTTCTGTTTACCGATTCAATGTACCCATTGCGTGCATCTGTACTATTGTAAAACTGATATATATTCCTGTCAAAATTCATTATTAAAGCTTTGGTATACTCTTGCCAGAACTGATAGCCAATTACTACGACAAAATCATCACCACCTTCATGTCCTATAAATATATCATTACCCCCCTTGTGTTTACCAGCTTCCACAAGACAATCCCTGGTATAAAGTAGCGCTTCATCACCTTTTGTAAAACCATATTTATCGTTATAGGCTTTGAAATTATCCAGATCACAATACAGAACACAAATTGGTTTTTGAGACACAAGACATTTATCGATGTATTTGGCAATTACCAGGTTACCCGGTAAACCAGTCAATGGATTGGCACCCTTTGCTTCATCCCGCATTCTCTGCAACGCAACTCCCATTTCATTGAATGATGAAGCCAATTGTCCAATTTCATCATAACCTGTAATAGGTACCCGGACATTAAGGTTCCCCTGTGATATCATTTGCGTAGCCTCATTCAACTTGCGCAATGGCAACAGTATTATTTTGGAAATAAAAACGGCAAATAACACATGAATAATTGTTACCAATAAACCTATCAGAAAACATTGGCGGTACAGATATGACATCTGTCGATCAATATCTTTCATCTTAAGAACTATTGAAGCCACTCCGATTTCACTTTTGGAATAACCAAAAGGAATATATAATGTTATCGACCGTTCCTTCCTGTTTACAGAATGGTAGAAAAGCTTATCTTCAAAACTCTGTTTTGTAATTGCCATATTAATCATTTTTAAGTCGCTCAGATCTGCCACTTCTTTGTCGACTATCTTACTATTAATAATATTTACAAAAACCTTCCCGTTTTCATTGTATAGTGTGATATTGTTTATTCCCAGCGAACCGGCTTCTTTAATTATTTTGTTAACATGTACACTGGTAAGATCTTTTTCCATGTTTAAAATGTTGTCTATTCTGTATTTAAGACTTGAACCAGTATGCTGACTGTTTAATATGGCGTTTTCAGCTATAAGATCAAGCTGATTCTCGAAAACCATGAGTACAAAAATAGAAACGTTTAGTATGGTAAGAAAAACATATATGATTGCGGTTTTGAATATTATCGAACGTGTGTTGAATACCTTCATATTTATCCCTTTTTAAAGATAATCCAACCTTGTGTGGCTATCAACGTTTAACATAACACAGAATTGCTGTTATTGCACCACAAATTGATTTTCATATTCGTGGAGTTTATTTCGTAAAGTTCTTATGGAAATTCCAAGCATTTCTGCTGCTCTGGTACGATTCTGGTTACAACATTCCAGAGTTTTGTAGATCAACTGTTTCTCCATATCAGAAACTGTCATTCCTGGTTGAAAACCATTACTGTTATCCGTATTATTAACACCTTTTTCACTGAATTCAAACAATCGTGGTTTTATCAACCCGGTACGGGTCAGAACAACAGCCCTCTCAACTGCATTCTCCAATTCCCTTATATTTCCGGGCCAGTCATAATTTTGCAGCAATCTGAGACAATCACTTTCCACACCTTCAACACTAAAGCCATTTTCATCATTGTATTTTTCAATAAAGAACATCAGGAGATTCTCCAGATCATCTTTTCGCTCCCTTAATGGGGGCAAGTGGATATGAAACACGTTAAGGCGATAAAACAGATCCTCTCTGAAACGTCCATTAGAAACTTCCTGTTGAAGTTGACGGTTAGTAGTAGCAATTACCCTGACATCTATTTCGATTGTTTCATCACCACCAATTTTTTCTATTTCACGTTCCTGTAAAACACGTAATAGTTTTGCCTGGGCAATTGCAGGCATTTCACCAATTTCATCCAGTAACAGGGTACCTCCTGAAGCTGCCTCAAATTTTCCTTTTTTCTGTTTAACAGCTCCCGTGAAAGCCCCTTTTTCATGTCCAAACAGTTCTGATTCAATCAATCCTTCCGGAAGTGCAGCACAATTAACTTTTATAAATGGCCCATTACTGCGTCTGCTGCTGTAATGGATAGAACGTGCAACCAGTTCTTTGCCGGTTCCGGATTCTCCGGTAATAAGGACTGTCGACTTGCTTTCTGCAACAGATTCAATAATTTTTCTGACTTCAGACAGGCTCTTGCTTTCTCCGATAAAGTCACATTGATTCCTTAGAGCACTTTTCAGTCTTTTATTCTCATTAACAAGACAATGATACTGCAATGCTCGTTCTACAGCCATTTCAAGCTCTCTTATCAGGTTGTCGGATTTCTGAATGAAATCAAAAGCACCTTTTTTCATAGCTTCTACAGCTGTTTCTATAGCTCCATACGCAGTAATAATTAAGAAAGGAATATCGGAATCAATATTTCGTATATTTTCGAGCAGTTCAATTCCAGACATTCGCGGCATTTTCATATCAGAAATAACAAGATCATATCTTGAATTTGACAATTTCTCCAATGCATCCAATCCATTAACTGCAGCATCGGTATCATATCCTTGCCTGTTAAGAGTTTCAATTACAGAATCCCTGAATAATTCGTTGTCATCAACAACCAGTATTCTCTTTTTGACCATAAAAACTCCATTAATCCTTGAGAACTGGTAAAAATACCCTTGCAGTAGTTCCTTTTTGTGAAGAACTCCTGATATCAATATAACCAGAATGAAATTCCACGAACTTCTTTACGATGGCTAATCCTAAACCAGTCCCGTTTTCTTTTGTGGTAAAAAAAGGATCAAACATTTTTGTAATAACATCACTCCCGATACCACTGCCTGTATCAGAAACAGAAAAACTGATAAAACCGGTCTTCTCGTGGTTTTGATTTTCAACAGATACTGTCAGCACTCCGCCATTGTCCATTGCCTGAACAGCATTCAAACACAAATTCATAACAATTTGTCCGATTTTTTCCGGATCAGCAAGTACATATACCGATTCGTTTGTCCACTCTTTTTTAACCTGGACAGTACTTCCCAGCCGTTCAATTTCAATCTGGACAAAATCAACTATTTCCTCTAAAATTGTTTCCAGTTGTATTTTACGAAACTGTGCTCTAACAGGCCTAGTATAGACAAGCAGATTTGACACGATCTTGTTTAACCTGGAAAGCCCTTCTATTATCTTTCCAAGTGTTTTTCTTCGCGAATCGTCTTGCTCTAAATCACGTTCAAGTAACCCTGCCCACATTCCCATCGCTCCCAGGGGATTTCTTATTTCGTGTGCAACTGTAGCAGACATTTCTCCAAGAGCAGCCATAGTTCTTGTCTGTTGCATCTCCTCTTCAAGCGCCTTTATCTGTGAAATATCGCTGAATATCTCAACAGCACCAAGCTTTCTTCCTTTTTTATCTTTTAACAAAGCTGTCTGATAAGAAACCGGAACCGGATGACCATCTTTATGCCATATAACTTTCTCGTTACGTTTAAGTTCTATTCCTCTGTTCAAAGCCTGAACAAGTGCCGTTTCACCGTCCGTATTACTAGAAAAATATCGTGTGTATTTACGTCCCATTAGGTCATCATAACTGTATCCACTTATTTCAGAAGCAGCACGATTGAAATGAGTTATCTTGCCGCATATATCAATCCCTATCACTCCATTATCCATACTCTGTAGAATTGAATCCAGATATGTCTGCATTTCCTCCTGAACCACAAGACTTTTCTCCAGCTCGGCATTTTTCCTGTCCAGTTCAATATTTACTTTTTTTATTTCTTCCTGCATACTGTCATATGCCTGGCTTAATATATCTGCTCTGGATTGAAAATCAGTAAACGCTCTCTGAAGCGATTCGAAAAGCTCTATAGGTATTGTTACCGGTTCTTTACTATCAACAATCTTCATAACCAGTACTCCACAATTTTATCTACAATCTCCAATCAGCATGTATACTATTTCACAACATTCTGACTATCGGGATTTTTGTTAATTATTCCATCAATATATTTTTTCAACAGATCCTCCTCCCTGAGAAATTCCCTTATGGTGCTTTCGATCTGTTCAAGTATTTCATCAAACGATACCCTGTCAGGATCATTATTGCTGAGTTCGTTTTTCCTTTTTTCCCATAAACCTACCATTGTGCAAGTCTTGTCGCGTTCCATCTGAATCATATCAATCAATCTGTTTTTATTCTCCATACCTGTAACGATTCCAGATATATCACCACGTGATAAAACAAGTCTGCTCATCATTTTTCGGTCAAGATCAAGCAATTCCCTGTACCACTGTAACTGCAAGCTGAAAGATGTTTTCAGCACTTGAATCAGAATTGTATCATTTTCACTCATGGTTTTCAATAACTTGAGGTTTATATCTTTAAGAAGGGTCAAGAATCAATTAAGAACAGTACGGTATTCGTATTCCCATACAGTATCTTCAAGTTTCAACCTTGCCTGTTTTGCCCAATAATCATCCGGATGTGCGCGAATGAGTGTTTTGAATGCCTCAATAGCCTCTTTATAATTTTTGAGGTTTTTCTGTATGCTTCCAATTTGAAATATCGCCCAGGGAGTTTCCTGAAAGGATGGATACTTACGCGAAACCTGTTTATAATAGGTCAATGATTTGTCATAGTTTTTATGCCTGAAATATTCATCTGCGATTTTAAAATAAGAATCCGGTACTCTTATATAAATATTATTCTTTTCTCCATACTGAATAGCTTTTTCAAACGATTCAATAGCACGTTTCGTATTTTTTAATTGCAGAAAAGTATTACCAAGTTTAAAACTTGCGCAAACCTGATCCATTGGCTTTCCTGTTTTTACGGCCTGACTGTAAGCATCAACAGCTTTACCTGGCTGCTCAAGATCATTATATGCATCACCAAGTTTTTCGTAAGCTTTCCCGCCCCATTTATGATCACGATGATTTTGAATAAACTTCCGCAAAAGCTTTTCTCCAACCGACGGATCCCGTCTTTCAAGATATGTCAATGCTTTCAAAAACAGTGCATCTGATGCAACATCATGATTTGAAAATCTACCCAAAACCTGGCTAAACTGATTTTCCGCTTCATTGAAAAGGCGCAGCTTAAAGTAATTTATACCTGTATTATAAAGACAGTGTAACGCGATAACTCCATCAGGATTATCAGCAAATATTTTCTTGAATTCTCGAATTGATTTATCATAATTTCCAGCCTGAAACTCTCTTATCCCCGATAGCAATTTCTGACCTGCATCAGTCAGGGTATCGATCGTTAACATTGTCAGTAATGAATCTATTCTGATCTCGAGCTGATTTAATTTGTCCTTTACTGCAACAGTATCCTGTTTTGCCACCTGCACTATTGCTTTGTTGCCACCAAGTTGCCTGTATTTTTCAACCAGGTCCTGTGCTTCCTTTTTTCCCTGTTCATAATTGGTTTTCGAAATATAGAGTAATAGTTGTTGTATTGCCTTAGAATAATTTTTTTCCTCGGAATATATTTTGCCAAGATAAAAATGAGCATTATAACCAAGCTCCGGATAATCAACAGATTTTAAAAAGTTTATTTTTGCCATTTTATTCTGGCCTTTTTTTCTTCTTATTAATCCTGCATAATAAAAAGCTCCGGCATAATCCGGTTGTATTTTTAAAACATTATGGATCTGTGCCAAAGAAGAATCATACTTTTGTGCTGTATAGTATTCTACTACCTTTCTGAAAGCAGCATCAATCTCAGGTCTGTGTACGTTACGGGCTTTTTTTCTATAACTGTCCAGATCTGTTGATCTTTCATTAACAACAGTTTTTTTGATCAGTTGATCGATTTTATGCTGTATACTGTCTCGCTCTGAAGGATCACAAATCTGAATATATTTTTGGAGTTCTATAACCGCCTTTTGATTCTGTTGATCTTTTTCATATGCAGATGCAAGCATTTTCAGTGCTTTACTCCATCCCGGATTGTAGCTTAAAGCCTTTTCAAGATTATAAATTTGAAGCTTCGTTCGACCCTGAACCAAACGTATTTCTGCCATGTGCATATATGCATTGTAGTTATCAGGATAAGCAGCAAGGACCTTTCTGAACTCATCTATTGCCTGTTTGTAGTTTTTTTCATTTTTATATTTAATCCCAAGTCTGTAATGTATATAGTCACCACTGTTATTTTCGGCAAAACTATCTACTCCCAGATTTGATATCAAAAAATATCCGATGAAAAATATTACAATATAATGTTCTATTCTGGATATTACATTATCAAACAACATTGAACATTCCCGGTTTTAACATGACATTTACCGACTTTTCCATTATTAATTTATCGCTTACTCCAAATTTTACAAGTGTATTAGGAAATAATTCCTTAATAATAACGGCCGGTTCAGGTTTGTTTTTTTCAACTTTTTCTATTTCCTCAATTCTTTTCTGCACAGAATTACATGTTTTGTATAATTCTATAGTTTTCTTTGTAAAAAATTCAAGTCTGTTTTCATCTTCCGATGAAAGTTTACCATTATCATTCAGACCATTACGCACAAACATAAAAATCTCAGATTTTAACAAAACCTGCTTGCTGGAAATTCCTGCCAGCTCTTTTAATAAAGCATAACGTTCCCGGTTCAGTTGAAAAATTTTCCCGATATCCAGAATGGTCCTGGGTTCAGCACTGCTGCCAACAATATTTGCCTCTATAAAAAATGCGGATATTGATCCACCAATGATTTGATTTACTTTTACCCGACCGCCAGAAACTACACTGCTGTGAATAAGATCACCACCAACAACAACATCTCCCTTGACATTAACAGTAAAATTTTCAATATGGCCTGCTTTCATATCACCGCCACACTCTATAACTCCTTCCCCTCCCCCTGCAACTCCACCAGTAATCTCAAGATTACCATTACATTGTATCATTGCGTTCTCAATACTGCCTTTTATTATTAATGAACCTTCTGTTTTTACGCTGAAACCGGCCCTTACATTTCCATTAATTTGAAGATCTCCTGAAAAACTTACATTTCCTGTAGAATAATCTATATCACCCCTTATGATTTGTGAATTCTTTACTTCTATTAACCCTTTGGCATTTATACTCAACGCCCCATCTATTCTGGCCAATAACAAGTCAGGATCTGCCATTGAAAAACATGTACCCGTACCATTAACAATTTGAATATCAGATACAGCTTTCGGAAGTATTTTTTCTCCTAAAACTGTAATTCCCTCTTTTCCTCTATATGGGTGTATATGTTTTGCTAATGGCTGGTTCTTCGAAACATTTGTCAGCATACTGATATCCTGGTGATCTGCGCGGCCATTATCAAGTATTTTTGGTTTCCCTTTTCCTGACAAATCAACCAGCATCTCAACTTTACCATCAGTACCCTGAACAGGTGCAGTACCTCGTGCTATTTCAACTGTTGAATTCTGAATTCTGCCTTCCGATATCAGTTTAACAGTTTCATTGTTTATTCCATATACGATTCCATTACTGGTTAGAAGCTCCTTTATTTCGACAAGTGTTGGAAATGTATTGAGGTTTTGTGGTATTTGCAAAAAAGCCTTCATACCATCCTGTGAAATCCTTATTCGTAAACCTGCCACTTAATCTACCTGCCTTATTTCTCCCAAACGCTTATCAAACTGCAAATAATTGCAGACATAATCATATACAGCATCTTCCAACGACATACATTCATGATTACATCCTGAAGAACGCAATTTATCAAGATCAGCTTGCGTAAAATATTGATACTTTTCACGGATCTCGATTGGCATAGGAATGTAATCTATGACAGGATTTTTATTAACTGCCGTGAAAATAGCTTTAGCAAGATCATTCCATGAACGTGCCTGCCCGGTACCGATATTGAAAATTCCTCCGATATGACGGTTTTCGAGAAAATACAATGTCATTTTGACTGCATCTTTAACATAAATAAAATCCCTCAATTGATCACCATCTCCGTACTCCTCTTTATGAGACTTGAAAAGTGAAATAGTCCCCTTATCCCTTACACCAGCAAAAGCCTTATTAATCACACTTCTCATATCACCTTTATGATATTCATTTGGCCCGAAAACATTGAAATATTTCAACCCTACGATTTTTTCAAGCCACCTCTTTCGCAAAGCATAAAGATCAAAAAGATGCTTTGAATATCCATACATATTGAGCGGAAATAACTGATCTATCTTCGATTCATCATCACTATACCCATTTTTACCATCCCCATAAGTAGCTGCACTTGAAGCATAAATAAAACGTGTTTGAGGATGTTTTTCCCACCATCTGCCAATTCGAACTGAATAATGAAAATTGTTTTCAATCAGATAATCCGCATTCTTTTCAGTTGTCGAAGAACATGCGCCAAGATGAAATATCCCGTCGATTTTCATGGAATCCATTTTTCCAGTCTCGAGTTCAGAAATAAAAAGTTCTTTGTCCATAAAATCAATAAAACGTAAACCGACCAGATTACGCCACTTCTCACCATCACCAAGCCGGTCTATCACAAGAATGTCATCAATACCCCTGCTGTTTAATTCTTTTACTATAGCGCTCCCGATAAAACCAGCACCACCTGTTACTATTATCATATCACCTCCGCAAATAAGTAAATTGTATTTGCTTTAAAATAATACAATTCCGGTACATTTTTTTCAGGCTTTTAATCGACACCGAATTATTTTCATAAACAGCCGTTAAAGGAGTAGTATTTTGAATTGTAAGAGATGTGGTTCCCAGATTGAATCCTTTTGTTCATCCTTTTGTTGCCCCCATTGTGGAACTATTATACTTCAAAACCGATCAAAATTTGATAATACTGCAGATAAGTCTCTGCTGGCCTGGGAAACAACTGAAGCTTTTACAAATCCATTAAGTTCCTTAATTAATACCTTAAGCGAATCATTTTTCAATACAGAATCTTTTTTTAAAAAGGTCACAAAAGGCACAACCATAAAATCGGCATGGCTTTTTGCGATTATTACAGGAAGTTTTGGAATTTTCGCTTCATTTATATGGTCATTTTTATCTTTCAATTATACCCCTGATAAAACGATTCCTCCATCAAGTCTGATTTTAACCCCTCTCATTATAACAATGCAGCTTTTTACTGTTACATTTTATTGCCAGTTAATATTCAGTTTTTTAAGGCAAAATAAATCATCCATGAAATCTACTTTTAGAATTGTTTCTTATTCACAAAGCGCCATGATTCTGTATGCCGTACCTTTTTTAGGATCAATACTTTCACCTGTATTATGGTTTTACATGCTGGTTACCGGGTTACATCACGCCAATTCAGTTGGAAAATTGAAGACAATGCTGATACTTATTTTCCCGGTTTTATTTATCGTTTTCATAGGTATTGTTGCTTTATCCGCTTTTCTTGCAGGTAATATTTTTGCAAATGAACAACTGACAAATTTTTTTGATCTGTTTCCAGGATAAATCTTGAGACTTGATTTTATCCGTATTGCATTATAAAATTTTATGGGTTAAATACTGACAATCACTTTTTGTGGATCTGAACAAAAAGGGGAAAAAATGTTTTTCGTTCATGATGGTTGTTGGTAAACTTAATTTTCTGCAGGGAAAAAAATGTCAAACAATATTAACATGCTTCTTGATGTAAATGTACCATTTTCCGTCCAGCTTGGTCAGACAAAAATGAGCATTCGTGATTTATTGAATCTAAAAAAAGGCAGCATAGTACGTTTAAACCGAATGGCTGGTGAACCTGTTGACATATTTATCAGCAGCAAACTAATCGCCAAGGGTGAAGTTACGGTTGTTAATGACATCCTGTCGATACGGGTCGGTCAGCTATATGGTGCAAAAGAAAAATTCAAACACCTGTAATCATTCATTAAGTTTTTTAACAATCCATCAAAATCTCACACCTAAAGTTATCCTCAAATATGAAAAGTCAATGCTATCAAACCTGAATGCATAATCAATAAAATAGTATTTATAGTTTATACCGGCACCAACAGTAGGTGTTTTTCCCGAAAAACCAGCCCTGAAAGCAACCGTATTCCAGAATAGTGCTTCTATTCCCCCATGCCACGTAATCTCATATTGTTTTTTCAGGGCAAGAACAAAAGTCCAGTCCCCGGGGATTAAATCACCTTTATCGATATAGGATATCCCGTAAAACTGAGAAATCTGAACCGTTTCCTTGTAATTATCATTTGAATTTACCCAGATAATTTTACCTGGAAGAATGTCATGTATAGAAGCACCTATAACGATTTCCCGGCACACCTCTTTTTTAACCAGATCATAATCAATTCCAACTCTTCCAATAAATCCGATATCACTATTAACACCAATCCCAAGCCCTCTGATATCACCAGGATTCATGGTCTGCCAGTAAATCTTGGTACTTAACCCCAATGTTAATTCAATTGGCAGCGGATAACCGCTCCCTGCAACACGAGGAAGACTGTATGAGAAAGTCTTTCCAGATGATAATAGCATCAAGTGCTGATTATTTCTGAAAAATCCCTTAACGGAACCATCTGCTCTTAAACTTTGATCTAACTGTCTGGCCTGTTCAGTACCTTCAAGGGAATCCTGTAATGCTATTTCACCACTGAAAAAGGGCAAATAAAGTAAGGATACACCCAACTGATTTTGTACCGGAACATGAACTGCAAAACAGGCCTGGTTAGACAGGCCATGATAAAGATCTGCAATTTCTGCTGATATCTCGAATTTATCCATTAACCCCGAAACAGCAGGATTCCAGTGTGATGATATAGCATGTCTATATAGAACCACACCAGCATCTCCTAATGCTGCTACATCTGTTCCAGCAGGCAAATGTGCCATATCTGCCGCATACCGTATCTCTTCTTCGGCATACAAATAAACAAATAAAAAATGGATCATCAGAAATATTATTAAAGAAGATCGGTCTTTCAAAACTGTCCTTTATCAGAAATAGTCGAGGTATACCCTTCCGCTTTTCCAAGTATGATTTTACCAAACAAGTAATATTTTTGCCATATTAAAACCAGGCCGGTTGTTCTGCTGTAACTTCAGACGGTACATAACACTTCGATCAACCAATTAGTCTGCCTCACGATTACCTGAGAATGTACAAAATCATTTAAATAACCGCACTGTTTACTGAACAATACATTATCATATATTTTCTCAGTCCAGTTAAGATAAAAATATACCAGAATTATTCAGTTTGAATTGCTTTTATTTAACAGCATTGTTGCAGATTTTATTTATTTTGGACAGTTATGAATCTAACTATTACCCATACCGAAAGTCTTCACACAATGCTGCTGGAAAAATACGATAGTATTTTATATTATCAATAACCAGCCAACATCTGAACTAATTTTCCACAATTTTTGAGGTTTGAATGCTTAAACATTTTTATTTTCTGCTCTTTTTTATATCTGGAATATCGGGACTTATTTACGAATCCATATGGTCACACTATCTAAAGCTTTTTTTAGGACACGCAGCTTATTCTCAAACTCTTGTATTGATTATTTACATGGGCGGAATGGCTTTAGGAGCCTGGATCACAGGAAATAAAATTAAAAAAGCTGTAAACCTTCTTTTCTTTTTTGCCCTTATTGAACTTGCACTGGGAGGTTCTGCACTCGTTTTTCATAATTTATTTAATGTTTATCAGCACATTTCATACTACAGAGTAATTCCTGTACTTAATTCTCCCTTACCAGTAATAATCTATAAGTGGTTTTCTGCATCTGTTATTATTCTCCCTCAATCAATGCTGCTTGGTGCCACATTTCCACTGATGGCTGCCGGTTTTATCAGACGCTTTCCGGGCACAAACGGATATAAAATTTCCATACTTTACTTTTCTAATACGTTGGGTGCATCTGCAGGTGTTCTCTTAAGTGGATTTTACCTGATTAGCCGGTTCGGACTCAAGGGCGCCCTAATTTTTGGAGGTATACTTGATATATTTGTAGGGGTGTGCATCATGCTGCTTCATTGGCGGGATAAAAGGGCAAATATTTCAGAAATTTCTGCAAAAAAACCAATATCTGCCAAAGATTTTTCAGAAATCAACATGGGTCATAAAAAACATTTTTATAAACCTTTACTAATTATTTCAGGTGCAACTGCTGCAGCATCATTCATGTATGAAATAGGATGGATCAGAATGCTTAGTCTGGTTCTGGGTAGTTCTACTCATTCTTTTGAACTCATGTTAAGTGCATTCATCCTGGGAATGGCGTTAGGAAGCTTTTTTATACGGAAAAGAATAGACAGGATTCAGAATGTACCCCAAGCACTTGTAATTGTTCAGGTAATTATGGGGGCAAGCGCCATTCTTTCAACATTGACTTACAGCAAGATGTTCTATTTCATGAAATTTATTATTGAATCACTGGCAAAAAACGAACAGGGATATATACTTTTTAATCTGTTCAGTGATATCATTTGTATGATAATCATGTTACCTTCCACTATCTGTATCGGAATGGTACTTCCATTAATAATCAATATTTTTTATAAAAACGGATATGGTGAAGAAAATATCGGAAAAGTATACTCAATCAACACTTTCGGAAGCATTGCAGGTGTACTGGTTGCGGTATGGATCGTTATGCCCCTGACAAGTGTAAGACTGTTAATCGCTTTCGGTGGAATTATAGATATTGCAATAGGATTGTACATTTTATATGCGTTCAAGGATACCTCAAAAAGTCGGCTACGGGAATTCCTGCCACATACAAGTGCCGCTTTCGTTGCTTTTGCAATTGCTTTTGGGCGAATTGATCCGGTTTTGACTGCATCAGGTGTCTTTAGAAACGGTACAATACTAAAAAACAAACGAATTATTTCAAATAAAGATGGCAGAACTGCAACTGTTACCCTGTTTAGAAACAATGATAATCTGGTCCTTACCACTAATGGGAAACCGGATGCCAGTGTGAATGTTGAAGGTGGAGTCAGCGGAGATGAATATACGATGTCTATAGCTGCCATACTTCCATTGGCTATTACAAACTGCAATTCAAATGCCGCTGTAATTGGAATGGGCTCCGGAATGACTGCTCATTACCTGCTTTTAGACTCATCTGTAAACAGTGTGGATGTTATTGAGATTGAACCAGCCATGGTTAGTGCAGCCAGGAAAATCGGTAAGAAAGTTGATAATACATTCAGTGACTCTCGCTGTAAAATTTACATTGATGATGCAAAGACATTCTTTTCCACTCATGGCAAAAAATACGACATTATAATATCAGAACCTTCAAATCCATGGGTAAGCGGTGTTTCAAGCCTTTTTTCACATGAATTTTTTCTCGGAATCAGAAACCACCTGACAGAAAATGGTATCCTGGTACAGTGGTTTCATAAATACGAATCGGACATCTCAATACTGGTCTCAATTTTCAAGGCACTTGAAAGCAATTTCCCATATTATCACCTTTACACTGCCGGATCAGACCTGATAATGATTGCCGCTAAAGACAGTTCAGTTGACCTTGAGTTCAAACGAGATGTTTTCAAAATCAAACCAATTGAAAACAGCCTTGAAAAACTCGGTTTTCATTCATCTGATGATTTATCAATTCTTAGGCTGTCAAAACATAAAACATTCAGCCAGCTTATTAACCTTTATGATATCAAACCGAACTCAGATTATTACCCTTTTGTTGACCAGAATGCAGTAAAATACCGTTTTTCAGATGGAAATATACGGGAAATAGACACTTTACGGGAGTATATCATTCCTGTCCACAAAATTATCGAGTCTGATACAGCTTACATACCTTTTGAATCAAGAGACTCTATTGCTGATTTGTATAATTTCAGGGATTTTGCAAGAGCTAAACAGATTTATGATGAAATAATTTTTGGACAAATACCTGGTAAATCTTTTGATTCTCCTGAAACTATAATCTTCGATTATATATCCCTGGTTCCAGATAATGTTTCTTTCGAAACCCTTCATAATACCATCATTGAAACCCTTGAAAAAACTCTCCCCTACTTGAGTTTATCAGAAATGAAAAAAATATGGAGTACAATTTCATCAAAAATCAAAAACAAGGAATTTTCAAATTACGAATTGCTTTGGATCTATTATTTTGAAGCTCTTTGTAATTATAATTTTGATGCACTTATTAAACTCTCAAAAGCACTACTACCTCAAAATGGTCCAATTGAGGATTATTATATCCATCGTATGCTGTTTGCATCTTTTCTTGTGTCATCATATTGTATTGATGATACAACAGATTTTGAAGAATATTATCGCAGATATGAATCAAAAGATGATCCGGGGATTATCATAAAACTCTTACTTGGAATCAACAATATAAGATAGCTTATATATGTCAGGCAGTTGCGTATTAAATTTATTTGACATGTGTTTGTACACGGTTGGCAATTGCATGTCCAAATTGCTTTAATTACACTGCAATTACAATTTCGTTGTTTAATCTGATACTTAAAATTTAAAGATTGATCCAGACAAGAAACCGGCGCCCATGAAATTATTCAACAGGGCTGCACTAATCTTTACCGGGCAGATTCATATTTTTTAAGTAATTTCATTTTATAAAAAACCATCAGTTGTTTGATAAAATAATAATACTCCACAAATGAAAGTTTGCTGACACTATGCTCACGAGTCCGGAAACGAAATGGTATTTCCTTTATTTTTGAGTATTTTCCCTTTACCAGAATCTCAAGCAGAATTTTGTATCCCGGAGAAATCAGGGAAAAATCATTTATTACTTCACGCTTTAGCAAAAAATAACCGGAAAGAGGGTCTGAAACACAGGTAAGATGTTTCGCAAGCCAAACTCCAATAATTGATGTGATTTTTCGATCAATTCGCCATTTTTCAACATAACTCTGTTCACTAAACCGACTTCCAATTACTATATCGTATTCCCTTAAAGAGTTAATCATCTCCGGAAGAATTGACGGATCATGACTGAGATCTGCATCCATTACTCCAATAATGGGCCGCTTTGATAAGGCAAATCCCTCCATTACAGCACTGCCAAGCCCCTTTTTTCCACTTCGGTGTATGACTTTCAATGGATATTTACCAACCAGTTCCTCTGCTTTTTTCCCAGTCTCATCAGGAGAATTATCATCTACAATTATGATTTCAAGGTCAATATCATGAAGCGTTCTTATTATTGAAAAAATTTCTTCCAGCAGAATAGGTATGTTTTCACGTTCATTATATGTTGGAATTATAATGGAGATTTGATACACGCAAAACCCTGTTTGAAAATCAAATTAACAAGAATTTAATCGATTATTTCGATTTGAAATAAAAAATATTTAATAAAATAATAAAAATAATTGAATTTGCCTATTACTGAATTATTATCTTTTCAGCTCTGTTTATACCGCCACTTCGCACCTTTAAACAGTAAATACCTGCAGGTAATCTATCGACATAGATTTGCCTTTTTTTTATTATCCAGCATATCACTCAATAATCATTATGAATAACATTTCATGAAATTGAACAGCATTCAAATTAAAAAAATATGATCCAATAGTAATATTATTAACCGTACAAATACGTTATCAGTATAAATCTAAACAATAATTGGATAACAAATCAAATTCATTCATTTCCTGACATTGCTTGTTATTATAAAAATGTATATATTTTCAATATACTGGATTTTAGCAAAATCGCGAAAAGAACTTTAAACTACAGACAAGTTTTTCATGCTGCCAACATCCAAATAATTGCGAATTTCATCAGTTTCACTGAAGATTTAATTTTAAATTCAGCAGAAATACTGATTGAGTTCAATTTTAAATTTGATCTTATTAATTGAATCTTATATGAAAATAAAGCTGCCATCAAAAAAATTCCTGCTTATAATTTCAATTTTCTTATTTCCCCTTACGGCCTGTTTAATCTTTGCTTTAATCTTTCAGTTATACATCGATATGGGAGCTAAAAAGCTGATCAAACTCGAAAATATGAACAAACTTTCACGTACCTATGGATATGTGTGGCAGGAAATAAACGCGAATATGGAGATGAAACAAACAGCACAAAGTATCATTAACCGGTATGACTCAACTGTTTATGACGACGATCCAGGCCTGCATGATGAAAAGGTTATAAATTTTCCATCTCTTGAAGCTGTTAGGGTTTTAAACAGTATCAAAAGCTTTGAAAAAAACATCACTATTAATGATCGTAACCGTATCCCACTCGCAGAACTCAAAACTACCCATAATTGTATTAATCTATCTCAACTCAATGAAATTCTTCTGAAATCACTATTGGTTACCGAAGATAAAGATTTTTACAACCGAAAAAAAGCTTATGATTTTAACTCTTTCATTCGTGCATCATTTCAAGCTGTTTTTTTATCTTTACGTACACGAAAGCTGCAATATCCACGTGGATCAAGTACGATTCATATGCAGGTAGCCCGATTTCTCTTGCTTAAATACGATAATCGTGGATATACCTATGCAGAAAAATCTTTACAACGAAAAATTAATGAATTAAAACTTGCCCAGGCACTAAAGCAGATTTACTCGAATGAAGATGTTTTAACATTATATATTAACCATTGCGTTTCGGCTGGTCGTGGCATGACTGGATATCATGATATAAGTAAAGGTCTCTTTGGTCTGCCTCCAGACAGTTTAAATATTCCACAAAGTCTTTATCTTGCCCGTCTTGTTAAATGGAATCGTCACATTCCCCATAAAATAATTCAACATGTAAAAGTCTATCTTCCCTTATTAGCAGACAATTTTAACTGGGACAACAATAAAACAGATCTCATTTTTAAGCAATTGGACTCCTTGAAATTCAGACAACCATCTCCGGTAATTCACCAAAACAGCTATCTTATAGATCTTGCAAACGAATACTGGAAGCATGTTTGTCTGATTAACGGGATGGACAGTTCAGAACTGGATGAAATTGACATATCTAACCCGGAAAGCATAATACGAAGATATGGCAATCTTTCAATCGATCTTACTATTGATTACAGACTTCAAAAATTTCTAGAAAATATTGTTAGTAAACGAGGGTTCGGTCCGGACACCACCATACGAACAGATATTCGAATTGGTTCCGAAGGCTATAATCTGACTGGAAAAACAGTCCCGTCAGATACATTACGAAAATTACAAATAATTACAAATGACTCAATATTTACAGATCCTGTTTCCAGGAAAAAGACACTCTTGAAAAACGGTGACACTCTTGTTTGTAATATACGTTATCGAAAAACCGGACCTGATTCAATACGTCGTTCCTGCTTTTATTACAAAAGAGATTCTCTTGCAGTCCCGGGCCAATACTATTCCTATGCGATTATGGACTCACGTACATGTAAACTCCTTGCATATTGCTCTCGTGATCGTCTGGGAAGCAGGCTCCATTCCCTGTTAATTAACAGAAACCAGAATGGATCAAGCCTGGCCAAACCACTTATATATGCACTTGCTT
Organism: Fibrobacter sp.; assembly: GCA_012728995.1. Classification (GTDB taxonomy): domain Bacteria; phylum Fibrobacterota; class Chitinivibrionia; order Chitinivibrionales; family Chitinispirillaceae; genus JAAYEB01. The sequence continues at coordinate 60,265 of JAAYEB010000209.1, forward strand.
ATGATCTTGGTATTTACAGCCCCTCAGATATGGCCTCAGATGACAAAGAGATACCAGATACGTGCAGATGGACACGGAAATATTCCTATAAAAGTGGCGTTCCATCCGGTATGATATATCTTAATACAAATGAGGTTAATGGCTATCCTGTCCATAACCATAATCTGAAATTCGATGGTTATGATTTTCTCTTTAATCATCTCTGGAATTCCAACAACATTATTGCAGTTGAAACTATGTACAGACTCGATACTGATTTAACAACTGATAATCCGTTTGCAGCCGGTGTCAAAAAATATCTCCAAAGGACAGGCCACGACAAGCTAATTAATCTAAATACAATAACCGGTCCTCAGCTTTACGGTTCAATGGCGTCTGTAGTTAACGACCAGATTAATGTAAATAAAAAACAAGCTCAAACCTATTCGATAGCACTCGGTACACTTGAACTCACATTATATGAACAGATGCATTTATTTAACATCCTTCATAATAACACTCTGGTAATTTCACCATCACGTAATCCATCACTTTTTATAAAAGAGATCCGTATTGCAGGTGAAAAAGTTGCCATTCCTGATAGAATAAAAACCCGCAAAATTTTCAGTAATATTGACAAAATCACTCCTGTTCACCTTGCCCTTCATAAACGACTGACATCAAGCCCAGCAGATCAGCTTCATCAATATGATATCTGTAATCATGACAGCACAGGATTTAGCAATTTTGCAAAAAGCGGAACTACTGATGACATAATCAGACCATTCAATGCAGATGTTACCGACAAAGACCGAACAAACTACGGTTTATGGAATGCAACTTTGAGACTAAAGTTAAAAAGGAAGGATTTTGATAAATTTATACCTCGCAACTCATTACCTGGTATTAAAAACTCACAATTATGTTTAGATTCAGTTCCTGTTCAAGAAGAACTGGACGTAACACTTGCATGTATTGGCGAATGTAATACTGATTTCACCGGGAAAAGAGACGGAAAAACTCTTCATGGATATGTTTCCAGAGATCTTCTTCACTCTTTTGGAGTCCAGTGTTCTGATGGTTTTTATAAAACTTACGAACAAAATCTAATTGGTGAAACTTCAGATAAAATTAAATATGCCACTGAAGAACAATCTGATCTCTCACTGTTATCAAAGGCACTTATTAAACTCAAAACCGGATTAGGTACTGATATTTCGATAGATGATATCCGGTTTGAAAAAAACAGATCTGGAACAGATATACGTTTAAAAGGCAAAAATTATCGAAAAATGTTAAAATTCGCTCCTCATCTTGGTGAACACTCCAGAAAATATTGTAAACTTCTTGATAAACTTAAAAAAACACAAAACACAGAATCTGCTAAAGAGATTATTGACCAGATCAGGTGTATCGAAATCAGCAATAAAATACTTAAACGGGATATTGATCACGCCTGCGCATCTTTACTGCAAAGCCTGAATTAATTCCTGGAATTTTGGAAGGCAATTGTATTAATTTAACATCAAAAATGAAAAACTAATATACCAAAACAGTGAGATTCAGGTTTAGAACCAGCTAATACCAAACCAGGATCTATTTAACCAATGGAGATGATTAATTTAAGATGAATGCGAGATAGGGCCAGATAAGTTGTGGTCTCGTTTAATTTAAGTCACTTTTATACCAAAGTGATTGCTAAAATTTAAAAAAACGGCTCCATTAACCGTAGTCCTTTGTTATATTTGATACTTTAACTTTCACAAATATGGCAGATACATATAAAAACCATACAGAAAATCGCTATTATCTAGCAATTGATGGCCTCAGATTACTGGCATCAATCAATATTGTCCTTTTCCACCTTGAAGTTATGGGTGGATTATACAATCTGCATGGTAATCCGGCATGGCTTTTCAGAATAATTAAAGGTCCTGCATTTCATGCAACAATATTCTTCATACTCGGCGGATTTATTTTCACTTCAAAATTTGCCTCAAAAGCAAATGAGTTCAAAACACTCCCGTTTTTAAAAAAAAGATTTTTTGAATTATACCCTCTTCACGCAATTACTACAATCCTGATGATCGGAATACATCTTCTGCATCGAATACCTTCAGGAAATATAGATATTCCAAAACTATTATTTTCAGCATTCATGCATCTTTCCCTTCTATGGTCTGTTTTCCCTTTCAATAGCTATTCACTAAATACTCCTTCATGGGCACTTTCAGCTTTTTTCTTGTGCTATCTGTTCTTTGGGCCTTTGTTGAGATTAATTGCAGGTATCAAGAAAAAACGTTACCTTTTTCTATTTTTATTTATGGCTTCAATTCCATTAATTGCCTGGTCTGTCCTTTACCAAAGGCTCGGTAATCCTGCAGAGCTTTATAGTTTCTTTCATATTTTTGGGCCAGTACGTTTTTTTGAATTTTTTTCCGGTATGCTGCTTGCACGCTTTTTCCAACTTACAAGCACTGAGAATAAGAAAAATTCGATATTCAAACCTATTCTATGCGACAGCATAATTGTAATCTCTGTAATTGCTATTTTTAACCTTTTACGATTACATTCAAAGGAGTTTCCCTCTTTACAGTTTATTTCCTATCATCTCTTTTTAACTCCATTTTATATAGTTATTCTGTATTGCGTTGCTGTAGAAAAAGGCCTGATTGCAAAACTGTTTTCTTTGCCTTTCATCAGAAAAACCGGAAGAAGTTCTTTTTATCCATACCTGATTCATATTCCTTTGATAAACCTTATCACATATATTTGTGAAAATATTTTCGGTTACAATAAATTTCTTCACATACCACATAATATTTTTATATTTATTGCAATGCTTTATGGTGCCAGCTACATTTATGTAAATAAGATCCGAAAAAGAAAGATGACCATTTCATCAACAAAAAAGAAGGTGATTACTGAACCTGCACTTATTTCAGAAATTCCAGCAGATTCTCATCGTTAATATTTTCCTGTTTACAGAATATTTTTAACTGGCTGATAACCTGAAACTGGCAGTTATTGTAAACAACACATTGCTATTTACAATTAATATTACACAAGCCATATTCCGCTATTGAGGAATATTAAAAATATGCAATATTTGATCTTGATGATTAACTGGATTGTACCATGATCAGTATCATGCAACTTTCAGCCATTATCCTTTACATAAATTGTAAATTCATATGGCTGTATGACATACTCTTTATCCGGTTCGATTTCCAAAGGCATAGTCGATCCGGAACCACCCCATTCTTTATCAGAAGAATCAATAATTTTCACGCCTTTAAACTCTGCATTTGAAGAGATAACCGGTACTGATTTTTCAGAAAAATTCATTACTGAGAGTAGGTCCTGATTTTTGGACCATCTTCGCAAAACCAATACTTTCTTATCTGATAAAGCTTCAAAAGAACTGTTTTTTTTGTTCATTTCAGTAAAAACCAAGCTCTTTTTTCGTAAACGAATCATTTCTTTATAAAACAGCAGAAGCTGTACATGATTTGGCTTATCAATACATTCCCACCGAAGTTTGCATTTATCAAAAGTATCTGAACCCTGTGGATCTGGTGCTTGTTTTCCCATATGCATTTCAGCGAATTCTCTTGCACGTCCCTCTCTGACAGCCCTTACCAGATCAGGGTCACTATGACTGATGAAATACATGAAAGGCGTTTGGGCACCGAATTCCTCACCCATAAATAATAAAGGAATGTAAGGAGCCATAAACATGACACCTGATGTTAATTTAAGTGCTTCAAATGGAAGCAACTGGGATAATCTTTCACCCATTAACCGATTACCTATCTGATCATGATTCTGAGTACAAATAACAAATTTTTCAGCTGAAAGTTGTGATGCTGAACTGCCATGAAATCTTTTCCTGTTTTCGGAATAGTTCCATGTGTAAACATATCCCTCACGGTATGCTTTGATCAGATGATCCAAAGTACCAAAATCACAATAGTAACTTTTTCTCTCTCCAGTGAGCAACGCATGGACTGCATGATGAAAATCATCACTCCATTGCGCATCTATACCATAGCCATTCTGTTCTGTTGGTGTTATTACCTTGTTGTCATTTAAATCACTTTCTGCTATCAGATATCTTTTTCTGCCATTTTCATTTGAAAATCGTTCAGTTTCCTCTGCAAGCTCCCTTAAAATATGTTTTGCACCAAAATCATATATCCCATGTATTGCATCCAATCTCAATGCATCTATATGGTAATCCTTAAACCAGGAAATAGCATTTTGAATAACAAAATTCCTGACACCATCGCTCCATGCTTCATCATAATTAACAGCATCACCCCATGGTGTATTATACTTTTTTGTGAAATATGGACCGAAATCCTGGATATATGTACCCTCTGGACCAAAATGGTTATACACTACATCAATTAATACAGCTATCCCATGTTGATGACAGGAATCAACCAGTTTTTTCAGGCCTGACGGCCCTCCATATGAATTTTGAACTGCAAACAGATACGCTCCATCATATCCCCAGTTACGTTCACCAGGAAACTGAGCCAATGGCATTAGTTCAATGGCATTAATTCCTAAATCTTTCAAATAATTCAGTTTTTTAATAATTCCTTCAAAAGTTCCTTCAGGTGAAAATGTACCAGTATGCAATTCGTAAATTATCATATCCCGGAGTTTAATTCCTTCCCATGAAGAATCATTCCAATTGAATTGTGAATGATCTATAATTTCAGAAGGTCCATGCACACCATGCGGTTGAAACCGTGAAGCCGGATCAGGACGCTCAAGAGAGTTACCTAACTTGTAAACATACTGATAACCCGCATATGCCGGTACATCATCAATACGCCAATAACCAAGGAACTCAGGATGCATAGTATAAATATCTTCATGTGGATGAACTATTTTAACAGACACTGTTTTTTGGTTAGGTGCCCATACCGTAAATGATGATTTTCCATCTCCCCTATAAGTAGCCCCAAGGTGCATTCAATCCTCCTGTAATTATCATTTCTATTTGTTTTTTGATATATTTTGCATCAGGCTCTCAATGCCACGTAATGGTACCAGTAACCAGTCCGGCCTGTTATCCATTTCATACCCAAGCTCATAAACAGCTTTTTCAAGCAGATATGTTTGCAAAAGAATCGTAATTTCTTCTTTGTTTGCAGGTATAAATGACGCATTATCAGCCGTTTTTAAATACGAGTTCAGGAACAAACCACTTACATAATGATACCATGGACTTATCCAGGCTTCAAGAACAGGTATATCCATCTTTCTGAAAGTAGGATTCAGAAGGAGTGTACTATATACCGCATAATGAAAAGAACGAATCATTCCGGCAACATCTCTGAATGGAGAACGTTTCAATTTTCTTTCACTTAATGGCCTGGCCGGTTCTCCTTCAAAGTCCATAATAATAAAATCTTTTCCGGTATATAAGACCTGTCCAAGATGATAGTCACCATGTATACGGATTTTCAAAGAAGAGATTTTTTTCTTTACAATTCTTCTTAATGATTCTATAATATGTTTTTTCAACCCTAATACTTCTTCTATATCTTTTGCAAATTCCTGTGGAACTGTTTTTTTCTGTTTTTCCAGTTGCCCGAATATGCGTTGAACAAGCCCTTGTATCGACTGAAAAAGAGATCGTTGATAAAGCTGTGTAAAAGGCTCCGGATAAAACTCCGGTATCGTATTAGATTGACTTAAAGCTAAGTGCATCTGTGCTGTTCTCCTGCCAAGTAAAATAATTAATTCCAGAAAGAGTTCACCAACCATTTCACTTAATACAGGAGGAATATCCAGAGGTGATATCTCAATGAGCGGTATAAATGTATCTGTTGGGATGCCAACCTGATAGTCTGAAGACAACACCTGTTCAAAAAACCTGGCAATAAATCCTGAAATAAGTGTCCATGCATTTCCACTATTCTCTACATATCCTTGCATAATTGCAACAGAATATGTTTCATATCTGGATTTTTTATACTGCAATGCTCCCGCAAACGGTGGTATATGTTTAAAACAAGCCTTTTCCCCAAGAAAATGCATCATCTCAAGTTCCGGATTGATTCCTTCGTCAAGTTTACGATAGATCTTGAGAAAAAGCAGTTCATCAAAGACAATAGCCGTATTACTCTGTTCAACTTTCAAGTTTCGTGATTTCAGAGGGTCTACGGCTTTTTGAATTATATTCTTTAATTCTCTTCCAGATATGCCACTCAGATTACCGTTTATTCCTTTTAACCGTCTTCTTCCAGTTATCAGATTGTAAAGAGCTAAATGTACACTCTCTTCATACATCCCGTCAAATAAATAACCTTCCTGATTATCAACAAGAAATTCTGCAATTACAGCTTGCGGAAACTCTTCAATAATCGCTGATGAAGCTTTCTCCAGAAAGGAAACCGGAAGGAAATAAAGTTCTTCCCCACCTGCAGTGTAAGTGACTCTAATTATTAACAAGCGAGATGAAACCGCAGTGTCCTGTAATGCGATATTTTCCTGAATAGAAATCCGGTTAATTCTTTTTGACTTGGATGCGAACCATCTGGAATGCAACAGATATCTGGGTAAAATTTTTTCTTCCAATTCTGTTCGAGCTTTTCCAGTGAAAACAGATTCCCAGCTCTTACGAAGTTTTAAAGCCGGTGCCCTTTCTTCAACAATACCAATCTCTTCCCTGTTTTTCCCCAGAAGAAGCCAATAATAGTCATAAGGCCCCAGTGTCATCATGTATGGTCCCTCTTTAATAATCGGAAAAATTGTGCGGCCAAAAACTTCTTCAGGAACAAGACCACTATATTGTTTCATATCGATATGCACAATCTGAGGAAACCGGGAAAGATTAACAATAACCAAAATAATTTCATCTTCATACTGCCTGCTGAAAACGAATATTTTCGAATTGTCAACCGGAATAATTTCAAACGTACCTCTGCCAAATACCTTGAATCTTTTTCGCATTGCAATGATACTGCGCATCCACCATAAAAGAGAACTGA